>OMQK01000011.1 GCA_900313205.1 uncultured Bacteroidales bacterium
CCCGCAGCTCCATGCCCGGTATGATGGACACCATCCTCAATATCGGCCTTTGTTCCAAGACCATTCCCGGAATGATCAAGAAGACCGGCAACCCTCGTTTCGTGTATGATGCATACCGCCGTCTCATCATGATGTACTCAGACGTTGTGATGGAGAAGGCAGAAGGCATTGAGCCCGCAGACGGCATGGGTATCCGCCAGCAGCTTGACCGCATGATGGAAGAGGTCAAGAAGGCCAACGGTTACAAGAGTGACACTGAGCTTACCGCAGATCAGCTTAAGGATCTTGCCGAAGCTTTCAAGGTACGCATCAAGGAAGTCCTTGGTGTTGAGTTCCCTGACGATGCCCAGGCACAGCTTTGGGGCTCAATCGGCGGCGTGTTCAAGAGCTGGAACGGAAAGAGGGCTATCCGCTACCGTCAGATCGAGCACATTCCGGACGACTGGGGAACAGCCGTGAACGTACAGTCCATGGTGTTCGGTAACATGGGTGAGACCTCCGCTACCGGTGTTGCATTCTCCCGTAACCCCGCCAACGGTGACAACAAGTTCTATGGTGAGTGGCTCATCAACGCCCAGGGTGAGGACGTGGTTGCAGGTATCCGCACCCCCAACCCCCTGAACGAGGCCACCAAGAGTGAGAAGAACAAGAACCTGGCTTCCCTTGAAAAGGCCATGCCTGAGGTTTACAAGGAGCTGGACGAAATCCGCAAGCGCCTTGAGGACCACTTCCAGGATATGCAGGACATAGAGTTCACCATCCAGGAAGGCAAGCTTTGGATGCTGCAGTGCCGTATTGGCAAGCGCACCGGTCTTGCTGCCCTCCAGATGGCAGTTGATATGGTTGAGGAAGGCCTCATCGATGAAAAGACCGCTGTCATGAGGGTTGCTCCCGCACAGCTTGACGAGGTCCTTCACCCCATCCTTGACCCCGCTTCTGAGAAGAAGGCCGAATGCCTTGCACAGGGTCTTCCCGCATCTCCGGGCGGCGCCGTGGGTCAGATCGTCTTCACCTCTGAGGATGCTATCGCCTACGCAAAGGCCGGCAAGAAGTGCATCCTGGTCCGTGAAGAGACTTCCCCTGAAGACATTGACGGTATGCACGCCTCCGTGGGTATCCTCACAGAGCGCGGCGGCATGACTTCCCACGCAGCCCTTGTGGCCCGCGGCTGGGGTAAGTGCTGCATCGTAGGCTGCGACGCCCTCAAGATCAACTTCAAGGACAAGACCGTTACCTTCGCAGGTGTTGGCAAGTCCTTCAAGGAAGGTGAGTGGCTCTCCCTCAACGGTGCAAAGGGTCTTGTGTACGCAGGTGCCATCGAGACCATGGACGCCTCTGAGAATCCTCTCTTTGCCAAGTTCATGGCAATGTGCGACAAATTCCGCAAGCTCGGTATCCGCACCAACGCAGATACTCCGGAAGATGCAGCACGCGCACTCAAGTTCGGTGCCCAGGGTATCGGCCTCTTCCGTATTGAGCACATGTTCTACGGCCGTAACAGTGAGCAGCCGCTCTCCAAGCTCCGCAAGATGATCCTCTGCAACACTGACGATGAACGTAAGGCCGCTCTTGCAGAACTTGAGCCTTACATGAAGGCTGCCGTCAAGGAGACCCTCCGCGTCATGGACGGCAAGCCCGTTGTGTTCCGTCTCCTTGACCCGCCGCTCCATGAGTTCGTACCTCAGGGCGAAGACAAGAAGAAAGAACTTGCAAAGGACCTTGGCATTTCCGTGAAGGAAGTTGAGAAGCGTGGTGAGAGCCTCCACGAGGTCAACCCCATGATGGGTCACCGTGGTGTTCGTCTGCACGTTTCCTTCCCTCTGATTGCAGAAACCCAGTATCGTGCTATCTTCACCGCTACCGCAGAACTCCAGAAGGAAGGCCTGCATCCTCATCCGGAAATCATGATCCCCGTCACCATTTCCGCCCGTGAGCTCAGCTTCCAGAAAGTTATCTGCGACCGTATCAAGGCAGAGGTAGAGACCAAGACCGCCCAGCAGATAGACTACCAGTTCGGTACCATGATCGAGATCCCTCGCGCTGCCCTTACCGCAGACCGCATGGCCCGTACCGCAGAGTTCTTCAGCTTCGGTACCAATGACCTCACCCAGATGACCTTCGGCTTCAGCCGTGACGATATCGGCACATTCATGGGTGACTATCTTGGCAACAAGATTCTGGATTCCGATCCTTTCCAGACCATCGACACCAAGGCAGTTGGTCAGCTTGTGAAGATTGGTGTAGAGCGCGGCCGCAGCAAGCGTTCAGAGCTTCAGTGCGGTATTTGCGGTGAGCACGGTGGTGATCCCGCATCCATCGAGTTCTTCAACACCATCGGCATTGACTACGTCTCTTGCAGCCCGTTCCGCGTGCCTATCGCACGTCTGGCCGCCGCCCAGGCTCAGATCAAGCAGTCAAAGTAAACTGTCGCCTGACTATAAAGGAGGAGTGGCCAATCGGTCACTCCTCCTTTGTCATTTCGAGCGAAGCCCGGAAATCTCACAAATAATTATTATATTTGAAGGAGAATAACACTAACGCCATGGCCAAAATATTTGTCTTAGACACAAACATCATCCTCCACGACTTCAATGCCGTGAAACAGTTCCAGGACAATGACATTGTGATTCCTATTGCTGTCATCGAGGAACTGGACAAGTTCAAGAAGGGTGAGGACAACCTTAGTTTCAACGCGCGCGCGTTCATGCGTGAGATCAATAAACTCACGGACAAGCACGATTTTGGTCCCCGCGGCGTTCCGCTTGGAAAGAAGCTGGGTTATATAAAAATAGAGCCCAACCATCCGTTTGCCCCTGAGTATCAGGATCTTTTCCGTGACGACATCCAGGACCACCGCATCCTCTCCACCGCAATGTGGGTTAGGGACACGCATCCTTCAAAGTTTGTGGCGCTTGTAACCAAGGACATCAACCTCCGCCTCAAGGCAAAGGCCGTAGGAATGGCCGCCCAGGACTACCTCACAGACCGTGTCAACGATGAGGCCATGATGGGTATCGAGAAAGAGGTAATTGTGGCCGATGCCAATACGGACGCCCTCCAGCGCCTTGCTTACGGCCAGGACAACGCCCTCCCTTGGCAGGATGTGGCCGATAAAGAGCCCCGCCCCAACCAGCTGTATAAGTTCAACTTTGGCGGAGACACCGTATGCGCCCGCTACGATGCCCACCGCAAGGAGGTTGTCCTTGTGAAGACCAAGGAGGCCTGCGGTATAAGGCCACGCAACGATGAACAGAAATTTGCCCTTGACGCCTGCCTCAACCCCAATCTTCCGTTGGTTTCCCTAACAGGAGGCGCCGGAACCGGTAAAACCCTCATAGCGCTTGCCGCTGCACTTGAGCAGTGCAACAGTTATGACCAGATAATCCTCACAAGACCCACCGTGGTTCTTGGAGGGCAGGATATCGGCTTCCTTCCCGGAGACCAGAAATCCAAGATGAGCCCCTACATCCAGCCGCTTATGGACAACCTGGATGTAATCAAGCGCTGCTTCAAACCAGGTAGCAAACAGTTCCAGAAGATAGAGGGACTTATCCGCGAAGAAAGGCTTATCATCTCACCCCTTGCCTACATCCGTGGCCGTTCACTTGGAAAGGTTTACTTCATTGTGGATGAGGCCCAGAACCTAACTCCCCAGGAAGTAAAAACAATCATCACACGTGCCGGAGAAGGCACCAAGATGGTATTTACAGGTGATATCTACCAGATAGACCAGCCCTTTCTGGACCAGTGGTCAAACGGCCTCACGCACCTTGGAGAGAAGATGAGGGGCCAGGCTCTGTTTGAGCACGTATTCCTGCGTAAGGGAGAACGCTCAGAACTCTCAGACACTGCAGCAAAACTGCTTTAGTCTTCCCCTTCCATAGAGCTCATGAGGGACTCAAGGATGTGGGGGAGGTCTGTTCTGTCTGTGAGAACAACGCTGGGAGTGGTTATGTCCGGATGCCCCAGCGGGAAGAATACCACGTCCTGAAGCAGGAGTTCTGCGTCTACGTAATCGTAGTCAATATCGGCAATCTGGATAATCACTCCGGGCACCTCTGCAAAGAGGACGCGGATGGGGAGTTCATTTGAATATGCGCGGCATATGTCGTCAATGCAGATATTGGCACCGGAAGCGGCCCCGCACATGGCCCTGAGGGCGGTCATGAGCCCTCCGCCGCTCACCGTTGCGCCGGCCCTTACAATGCCATCCTCCACCAGTTCACGCACAACCTCGTAGCAATCCATAAAGTAATCGGCGTCTCCAATTTCCGGGGCCGATGAAGGAGTTGCGCCCACGGCCTGCGCCAGGCGGGAGCCTCCCATACGGAAGTCGCAGGTGTCAAATGGTATGTAGATAATCCAGTCCGATCCCTCCGGGAGGAACTTTGAGGGGCATTTACGCCGCCGTGACATCTTGGGATTGGAGGTGCGGAGCTCCAAAAGAAGAGACTCTTCCTCTTCCTGGGCCTCTAGTTCGTCATCGGCCGTAACGGAAGCCTTGAAAGAAACGGAAGGCGTGCCGGAAGTGAGGCTGTACTTGGAAATCTTTACGCCAAGGGCGTCTATGAAGGAACAGGCAGCCTCTACGGAATCATAAAATGCTGCAGGAAGGCCGATAGGGGAGTCTTTCCACTTCCAGTCTGCCTTGAGCATAAGGTCTTCCATCCTGAAATGGCCGCTTAGCCAGATGGCGTCCAGAAGCCCCTGGGCCACTTTTCCGGCGGTGTATGAACCGGCAAACTCCAGCGGGACAGTGCTTCTGGCGTGCTCCACTGCAAGGGCGTAGGAATCTATCTCCGATTCCTCGAAGGCAAAATTTCCTGGGACCTGGTCCAGGTGCTCGTCTGCCAGGGTTGCTGGATCACCGTCCGGCTCCAGTGGAGGCTCCACGGTGCACTCACGGAGCATTTTGGCAGGAGAGAGCGGCATAGGCACCCCGTCCAGGATGTAGGAAGCGTTCAGGAGTTCTGTCATAGCATTCAAAGGTAGTAAAAAAATCTTATCTTTGTACTATGGAATTCACATTGGATGCGTACAATTCTCTTATGGAGGATATCTTCAGGCGGTTCCCGTCAGTGCAGAAAGACGGGTTCACTGCCGGCGCATACAAGCCTGGGCTGGAGAGGATGCAGGCCTTTGACCGCTATCTTGGTTATCCTTCCCGGCAGTTTAAATCCATCCATATAGCAGGCACCAACGGCAAGGGGAGTGTGGCCAATTTAGTGGCCAGCGCACTGCAAAGTTGTGGGTTAAAGACAGGTCTTTTTACTTCCCCTCACATTTTGGACTTCAGGGAGAGAATAAGGGTTAACGGCCTTATTCCGGTGGAGTATGTCTTCAAACAACTTACCTCCTGGATGCCCTGGATAGTGGAAAATGGCCTTTCTTTCTTTGAAATAACCACCGGATTAGCCTTTAAATACTTTGCAGACTTCGGAGTCGATTATGCGGTGATTGAAACCGGCCTTGGCGGCCGGCTTGACTCTACAAATATCCTTGAAAAACCGGTGCTTACCATTGTCACTTCCATAGGTTTTGATCACATGGCCCTTCTTGGAGATACTCTTCCAAAAATTGCAGCAGAAAAAGCCGGTATTTTTAAAGAAGGAGTCCCGGCTCTCATTGGTGAGGCACTTCCGGAGACCAGGCCGGTCTTTGAAGACAAGGCAAATGGCTTTTGCCCGCTATACTTTGCCCAGGAGATGAATCCGCGCTTCTGGGACCAGCGTGAAGACATACTTTCTCAGATGGACCTTGGCGCTGAAGTTCAGTGCCAGAACCTCAGAACTGTTCTTTCTGCGCTTGATATTCTTGGCATCCATGATGAAAGAGCCCTTGACGGCATTATCCACACTGCCCGCAATATGGAATTCCATGGCAGGTGGGAGAGGCTTCAAAAACAGCCGCTTGTGATTGCGGATATCGGCCATAATGCCCATGCCCTCAGTCATAACTTTGCTCAGCTTGAGGCTCAAAATCGGCCTCTCATCGTCGTTTACGGCATTATGGCCGATAAAGACCTTGATGCAATCATCCCGCTTATGCCGCGGGGGGCCACATACATTTTTACTACCCCAGATACCCCCCGTGCCCTTCCTGCGCAGGAAATAGCCAGGCGTTTTGGCGCTCCGGCTACGGTAATTGACAATGTTCCGGAGGCGGTAAGGAAAGCCCTGGAACTTGCAACCCCCGATACCATAATATATATAGGAGGCAGCACTTTTGTCGTAAGCGAGGCGCTTCCGCTCTTTAAGTAGCACAATTCTTGAAATGGACTCAAGATATGAAACGAATACTATTATCACTGCTTGCCGCCCTCACGGGGGCCGGAGCAATAATTGCGGCACCTATGTCTGAAGACGGTCACACCTTAACTGCCCTCTGGAAGCAGTATGATGAGGCCTCAAAGGCCGATTTACCCAAAAAGGAAGCCTCCATCCTGGAACAGATCAAGAAGGAGGCCATGGAAAAACGCCTCCCGGTAGACTTCTGGGATGCCGCAACGCAGTACGTGAGCGTAGTCCAGCGCCGTGACTGGAAGCAGAGGGACGCTCTCCGTGAAGCCCTTGCAAAGGAAGTGGAGGAGTTCAATGAGCCCATTATCACCTTCCTCTGGATGGACGAGTGGAAGGGCGTAAGCCATGATGAACTCTGGAAATACATCCAGGAGAACCCTCTGGAGGGCAATAATCCTGCCCTTCATCGCGGAATGACAGGATTTCTGAACGCCGCTCTAACTCAGTTTGTGGAGTCGGATGAGGAGTGGGCGCACTGGCGCCTTCTTAACGGCAGGTACTCAGAGCCTGTTGTGAAGGCCCTTGAGAAGATGGTGGAAGGGAAATACCCGCAGGAGGGAGCCCTTAAGTATTATCTTCTTGGTAGGAAATACAACACCGTTCAGGAAAGGTCTCAGAAGCGGGCCGCCCTGAAGGAACTCCAGGATGCCTACAAGGGCACAGCCCTGGCCCTGTTCCCTGAGGGAGACCTTCTGGGTATGGACGTGGCGGAACTGGATGAGAACAAGGCCTCCACATCGGCTCAGTATAAGGCCCTTTACGACAGGTGCAAGGAATTTGAAATCCGCCGCACCACCTTCCGCAATAAGGAATGGAAAATAGCGTCAAGATACTACAACGTCACAAATATCGGCTACCGCCTCACTTCCCAGGATCTGGGGCTTAGCATAGACAAGGATGCCATAACTGTCCTTTTCCGTAACCTTACATCGGCAACGGTTAAACTCTACAAGGGCAAAACCGTTGTGACCACCTGGAATGCCAAGAATCCCACCGGCAGTTTCTACGTCCGTGACACCGTGCGCCTGGCCCTTCCCGGCCTTCCGGACGGCAGTTACAGGGCGGAGGCAGTGAACGGGAAAATATCGGCCTCAGATACCTTTGACCAGTACACCCTCTCCATTGCAACCCGCACGGATGCTGAGGGACGCAAGGTTTATGTGGCCGATTACGACTCCGGAAAGCCCCTCTCCAAGGTGACCCTCCTCCTTATGAAGGGAGACACGGAGGCTGCCCGCGCAACCCTCAAACTTGACGGCTTCACGCTCATCCCCCAAGCCCTTCAAAAGGCTGTCAACGCCCACCCCAGAACGTATTATTCCTACGTTGCCGTGAGCGGAGACCGCCGTTCCCGCAGCGTTGGCGTCATAAGGGATGCCGCTACATATATCCCACGTACCGGTATCAGATGCAATGTTTACAGGGACCGCGGCGCCTATAACCCCGGAGATTCCCTCCAGTTCAAGGCCGTAGTGTTCCAGGGAGACCCCATGCTAAAGATGGGTGTTTGCAAGGGCAGGAAACTGGACATCACCCTCTATGACAGCGAGAGTAACCGCCTTGAGACAAAGAGGCTCGTAACAGGGGACTTTGGCTCTGCAAGCGGCGGCTTTGCCCTCCCCAGGGGCCTCAGGAACGGATATTTCCGCCTGGAGATAGTTGACGTTTCCACAAAGGACGTCCTTGCCTGGGACAGCTTCAGGGTGGACGAATTTGTGCTTCCTACCTTCGATCTAAGTTTTGACAGCCGCACTGAGCTCTACATGGTGGGCTCAAAGGTGCCGGTCAGCGGCAAGGTCACAAGTTACTCCGGCCACGGACTTTCCGGCGCCCGCGTGCGCATCAAGGTGAATTACTGGTCGGAGAACACCGTCCTTGAGGAGGAGCATCCCCTTGGGGCCGATGGAATCTTCCGCTTTGAGGTCCCCGCAAACGAAGAAGGCTATTACCACGCAGAGGTCACGGTAATAGACGCTACAGGAGAGACCCTCTCCTTCACTGACGGCTTCTATGTGGGTGACAGCCTTGGCGTTGGAATCAGCGTCCTTGGTACCGAGGATGCGGAATTTGTCCTTCCGTCCGACGGGAGCGGCGGCTGGCGCTGGAGAAGGGAGCCCCGCCACGTTGTACGCGGCAACGAAATCCGCGCAAAGTTCCAGGCCCTGGACGCCCAGGGTAATTCCGTGCCGCTGGAAGTGACCTACGACTTTGCCGGTCAGGGCGGAGTGGCCCATTCCGGAGAGGAGGTCAGGATTCCCGTCAAGAAGAGCGGCCTGTATACCCTCAAGGCCACAGTAAAAACAACGCTCCCGGATGGAAAGGAAGTTAAGGAGAATGAGGAAGTAAAGGTCCTTGTGCTCCTCCCCGGAGACAAAGAACTGATGGTGGACGGCTCCCGCATCTTTATCGGCGGCCCTTCCACCGTGGATAGCCGCATTGAGGCCGTGATAGGATCGGCCGATGGAGATGCCTGGGCCATTGCCACCGTCTACGGCAAGGACAGCGAGGTCCTTCAGACAAGCCGCCTTACCGCAAAGGACGGAAGGCTGATGGATATCGGCCTTGATTATAATGAGTCATGGCCGGATGCCGTGCGCCTCCAGGTGTTCTATTTCCTCCACGGGAAGGCCGTCAGCTATGAGCGCCAGTATCGCAGGAGCTGCACCAAGCTTGCCCTGCCGCTCACTTTCACCAGCTTCCGAGACAAGGCATATCCAGGCAGGGAATACACCTTCATTCTCAAGACCGAACCTGGTGTAGAGGCCCTCGCCGCTGCATGGGACAAGAGTATGGATGCCATTGCGCGCAATTACTGGGCTCAGGTGAACCAGGCCGATTATTCAGTGCCGATGGTGTACGTCCAGTCCGCCTGCGGCAGCGTTGGAAACGGCTCAGATTACTATGACGACGACCCCAGATTCGTGGCCTACGGCAGCACCAAGGGCGTCTTGATGGCCCGTAACAAAGCCGTAATGCTTGACGCCGCGCCCGCCATGGCAGAGATGGAAGAGTCCGTAGAGATGGAAATGGCGGCCGATGACGCCATGGAAGGGGCCGCTATCCCCGAGGATATCCCCATCCGCAGCGAATTCCTCCAGGCGCTTACCTTCCAGCCTCATCTTGTATCGGCCGGGGACGGAACGCTCACCTTCAGCTTCCGCACCTCCGACAAACTCTCCACCTATTATGTACGCGTGTACGCGCATGACCCTGCAATGAGAAATGCCATTGCAGAAGGGGAGATGGTGGTGAGCCTTCCCGTGAAGGTTGCCATGCAGGAGCCCCGTTTCCTCTATGAAGGAGACGTGTGGGATGCCGCAATCACGGTTTCTTCCGTGGCCGATGTCCCCGTCTCCGGCGTAATAGCCCTCCAGTGGGACGGCGGCAGCGCCCAGGTGCCCGTCACCGTTCCCGCCGGGGAAACCATGACCCGGGTCATTAATGTAAGGATTCCCGATCACGTCGGGAATGACGGCCCGTCATCCCCGGCCCCGACCGGGGATCTCACCTTCACGGCCGCGTTCATCGCTTCCGAATTCTCGGACGCAGTCCGCGTAACCGTGCCGGTATACCCTGCTGCTCAGGAGCTCACCGAGGCCCACTCCGCCGTGCTTCACGCCGGGGAGGACCGTGAGGCTCTTCTGAAGGAACTCCGTTCCCGCTTTGTGAACGTCCCCGGTTCCGCAGCAATCCTTAAGGAAATCACCGTCCTTGATATGGTGAAGGACGCTATCCCGTCGCACGTGGAGCCTCAGGGCAACGATGTCCTGTCCCTCTCCGAAGCCTGGTACGTACAGCTGATGGCTGGAAGGCTTCAGATTCCCGATCAGGTCGGGAATGACGAAGCCCCGTCAGGGAATGACGAATCCGTCATTGCCGGCTCCGACCGGCAATCTCTTCTTGCGAAGATAATGGCCTGCCGTAACGCGGACGGCGGATTCGGATGGTTCGAGGGCATGACATCGTCGCCGGTGATTACCGCCGTGATGCTTGAGCGCTTTGCAAAACTCCGTGACAGGGGATTCTCCGTTCCGGATGTGACATCTTCCGTAAAATACCTGGATGCCAATCAGTTTGGAGATGTCCGTCCCTACTGGTGCGGCTGGCTCTCGGATGCCCAGTATATGCATGTCCGCGCCATGTACGCATCCGTTCCTTTCACTGAAAAGGCCGTTACAAAGAATGAGAAAAAGCGCTGGGATGCCTTTAAGAAGGATGCAAAGAGTTATCTCACACCTTCCGCCAAGGAAGGAAGGGGCCTCAATGGCCAGATCCTCTCCAAGGCACGTAGGCTCCTCACCCTTAAGAACCTCCTTGAGAGGGACGGCGGAATTGCCCTTGCCAAGGCCTGGGGTATTACCTTTGCATCGGCCAAAATCCAGAAGTCCATCAAGGCCGATGTAGCGTCCCTCCTTGAATATGCCGTAGAACACCGTGACGGCGGCTGGTACTATCCCAATGCCGTTATGCCGTGGAGGGGCCTTCTTGAAAGCGAGGCCTATGCCCACGCCCTCCTCTGCGATCTCCTGAATCCTTACGATGCCGGTATCGCAGATGGTATCCGCCTGTGGCTGATGCTCCAGAAGGAGACCCAGAAGTGGGATACGGAGCCTGCCTTTATTGATGCTATTACCGCCATCCTGGATGGCTCCAAGGCCGTTTTGGATACAAAGGTACTGGCATTATCGGCCACCTATAAAGCCCCGTTCAAGGACATCAAGGCCGCAGGAAACGGCTTCACCATTGAGCGTCGCTTCTACATCGATGACTCCAGTCATTCCCGACCTGATCGGGAATCTCAGCTCAAGGAGATATTCCCCGGAGACCCCGTGAAGGTTGGAGACAAGATCCGCATTGTGTACAAGATCTGGAATGGGGAGAACCGCTCCTTCGTGAAAGTGACGGCCGGCCGCGAGGCCTCCCTGAACCCTGTGCAGCAACTTTCAGGGCACATCGGATACGGCTTCATCCGTCCGCTCAGAAGCGGCTTTGTTTGGGGATTCACCCCGCAGGGCTACCGCAACGTGAAGGCATCGGCCACGGAATACTACTTTGACTCCTACCCGGAGGAAAAGACCGAACTCTCAGAGGAGTTCTTTGTGACCCGCGCCGGCTCATTCCAGGCTCCCGTTACCGTGATTGAGTCCCTTTACGCCCCTCATTACAGGGCAAATTCAGAGTTTAGAAAACCGTTAGAATCTTCATTATGAAGCGTTTATTAATAGTTGTCGCACTTCTTGCAGGCGTTACGGCCCGCGCCCAGGAAACCTACACTTTTGCCCAGAGGGATACCTGTGAGCTGAAGCTGGATATTTATCGGCCCGCAGTGGCGGCGGAGGGAAAGCCGGCCGTGATGTTTGTCTTTGGCGGCGGCTTTATCACCGGCGCCCGCAACGACAAATACCTGGTGGAATTCTACAACAAACTCACGGAGAACGGCTATCCCGTTGTGGCCGTGGATTACAGGCTTGGGATGAAAGGCGTGAAGGTTGGAAACGGCCTCTCAGGAGCCTTCAAGGCCTCCAAGGCTTTTTACCATGCCCAGGAAGTGGGCGTTGAGGATGTATTCTCCGCGGTTACTTACCTTAGGGAACATCCTGAGCTTGGGATAGACACGGATAACCTTGTGGTGGCGGGAAATTCGGCCGGAGCCATCATTTCACTGGCGTCGGAATATGCTGTCATAAGCGGCAAATGTGATATCCCGGACTTTAATTTCAAGGGCGTGATGAGCTTTGCCGGCGCCATCATCAGCACAAGCGGCGCTCCTAAATTCACCAAGCAGCCCTGCCCCATCCTCATGCTTCACGGCACGGCCGACCAAGCGGTGAACTACAAGTCCTTCGCCGCCTTCGGCCGCGGCATATGGGGCAGTGACTACATTGCCCGTAAACTTGCCCTCAAGGAGTACCCCCACACCATCTACAGGTATGAGGACCGCACCCACGACATAGCCGCATATATGCTTGTGGCCTGGCCCCAGGTGCTCTCCTTCCTGCAGAACGACGTTGAGAAGGGTACTCCGCGCTTCATCGACGCTACTATCGACGACCCTTCGCTCCCCACATGGGGTAACATTTCCCTGGACGACATCTACTAACCTGTTTACATAATGAAAAGAACGCTGATTCTACTCCTTGTCTTTTTCTGCTCCTTCCCTTTATGGGGAGGTGAGAGGGAAAACATCTGGCCAAAGGGCAAGATGCCTGATGCACAGCCCGGACAGATTGCGGCCATGACCAGCGAATCCGGTGCTCCCGGTTTCAAGCCCGATAAGCACAGGATGCCTTATCTGGAATGGTTTGAGGCTCCCGCTCCAGACGTAGACAATGACGTGTGTATGATTCTTATCTCCGGTGGCGGGTACAACAACACCTGTGACATGAAGCTCATAGACCTTTGGCATGAAAGGCTCACGGAACTTGGCATCCAGTGCGTGAACTTTGTGTACCGCACGCCACGCCCGGAAGGCCTTCCCATATATCAGACAGCCTGGGAGGATGGACAGCGGGCCGTCAGGCTTGTCCGTAGCCAGGCGGCAAAAAGAGGCTTCAATCCGGATAAGATTGGGGTGATCTCAATGTCGGCCGGCTCTCATCTGGGGCTTCTACTTGCCGCAAATTCCCAGACTCCCGCATATCAGCGTATAGACAAGATTGACGATATCCCCTGCAACATAAACTGGGGCATACTCAACGCTCCGGCATACGTTACCACCGATGCCGAAGACGGTACAAAGGCAACCAGGGAGGGTTATGGCCCGGATGTGACTCTGAGCAGTGTCTTTACCTTCGACGAGAAAACCTGTCCCCTGAGCCTCCACCACGGCGGGCAGGACCCTTATTCGCCAAATGGATCCGTGCTCATTTACCGGCAGCTGAGAAAGATGGGCATTCCGGCCGAGCTTCATCTGTATCCAAATAAGAAGCACGGGGCTTTCGGCCTTGAAAGAGGAATAGAATTTATGAGGCAGATGGGCTTCCTGGGCCCCCTGGAGCCGGAAGTTCCGCTCATGGACAGGTTTACCTCCGACGAAGACCGTGCTGAATTTGTCCGTGAGGCCCTGTGGCCGGAAGGCAAAATGCCTTGCCCACAGGAAAACCAATGCACTCCCTATATAGAGTGGCATATTCCGGCCAACAGAAAGACGGACGCCATCCAGATAATTTATGCCGGCGGCGGGTATGAGCACAACAATCCGGACGGTTTTGAGGTGGCTCCGGCAAGGCGCTATCTCAACGCCATGGGCATTACGGTAGTTGTCATGAAGTACCGCACGCCCCGGCCGGAAGGGCTTGCAAAGCACACTACGGCCTGGCAGGACCTTCAGCGCTGCATCCGTTTGGTACGAAGCCAAGCGGCCTCACGTGGCCTGAACCCGGATAAGATCGGCATCATGGGATCATCGGCCGGTGGCCATCTCACGCTTATGGGCGTGACTTCTTCCCGTCATAATTCCTACAGGCCGATAGATGAGATAGACAAGCTCCCCTGCAACGTTCAGTGGGGAATCGGCATATATCCCGCGTACGTCCTCAGCGACGGCTTCAATGAGCACAACACCACCGACGGAAACGCCGATGGCCTCTATTTTGCGCCGGAATTCTCCTTCGACCTTGACACGGCCCCCATGCTTTTTATCCACGGGGATGCCGATTCCTGGGCCTCCATGGGCTCCGTGCGCGTTTGGGAGAAAATGAGGGCCATGGGCATCCAGTCGGAACTTCACACGCTGGCGCTCCGTCCCCACTGCTTCCAGCTCACGGCCTCTCCCGGCACCGGCAGCTACACCTGGCTTGACCGGATAGGGGAATACCTGAAAGATAAATGATAATCCTGCCACGCATCGGCCCCAATTTGCATCTATATTGTATGAAAGCTATTGTCAAAATTACTATGGCTGCGCTGGGACTGGTGGCCCTGGCCTGCTCAAGGCCTGCTTCTGAGGCCGGTAGATATGATTACAAAGACGGCGGTTATGATATGGCCGATTCCGCTCCCGGAGGTGATTACGGTGGTGGAGTAGGCAGCGGCCAGGGCGGCGGCTTTGAAGGAGAAGCCGGCGTTATCACTGCGGCAGAATGGAACGACCTCCTGAACTGGGATTTCTGGGGCGGACTCATGACCGGAAGCTTTGCCAGGTATAACGGTTACTGGGGCTTCAACACCTCCAAGCGCATTGCCGTGAAAGCGGTGGATGGACAGGGCAACCCAGCCAAATGCCTTCCCGTAAAACTGATGAAAGGGGAGGAGTGCTGCTGGGAAACCGTCACTGACAACAGCGGCGAAGCCAATCTCTGGATAGCCGCTACAGATATCCAGAGCACCGTTTCCGTGGCCGATTGCCGCGTTGTGATTAATGGCGTGGAGCAGCAGAACGCTCCTGCCATCTGGACCTGGGACTCCCAGCAGGGCCCCGTGGTGAACCAGTATACGGTAGAGCCCGCGCAGTCTCTCAGTAACAACGTGGACATTGCTTTCATAGTTGATGCAACCGGCTCAATGGCCGATGAAATAGCTTTCCTGAAGAGTGACCTCAGGCTCATCCTTGATAAGGTGGCCCTTATGGAAACGGAACGCTCCATCTTCACGGGCACGGTTTTCTACCGTGATGCCGATGGCGACGCATACCTTACCAAATACTCACCCTTTACAACAGATATTGCTTCTACGGTAGATTTTATCGGACAGCAGTATGCCGATGGCGGCGGAGATATCCCGGAGGCCGTCCACACGGCCCTGGAGGAGGCTCTGACCCAGCTACAATGGCATTCATCGGCCTATTCAAAACTTGCATTCATTATCCTTGACGCCCCTGCTCACAAGGATCACCCGGGCGTAATAGAGAGCCTGCAGAATTCCGTAAGGCAGTACGCCGCCAAGGGAATCAAGATCATCCCCGTTTTCTGCAGCTCCTCTGAGAAGGACTGCGAGTTCATGTGCAGGCAGTTTGCCATCCTTACCGGCGGCACCTACGTCTTCCTCACCAATGACAGCGGCGTGGGCGGAGAACACATTGAGGCTTCCGTGGGAGAGTACCAGGTAGAGTCCCTCCAGGGCCTCATCGTCCGCCTCATCACAAAGTATATCCAGTAGCGGCACCCTTATTGTAATGCCGATGCGGTGGGGCGTAATCGCCTTATTTACAGTTTCTTACGGAATCGTTTGGGAAAAGATTTAATCCCAAATGATTCTGTAACCTTTTGTGCTTCAAACACTTGACTTCCACTCAAATGTTGACAGGATTAGCCAGCCTTATCGTGCTGACAGTCCTCCCGCACCCGGTGCCCTCCCTCCTGGCCGAGAAGAAGGCCTCCACGCCTTCGCCGAGGTCGTATCTGAGGAGAGAGTCAAACATGCGGAGACTACCGGATGAAATGGGTCGGGGTCCAGGGCTCGTCACCGCGGCCGGGCGCCGGCTTGCCGCCTGTTGCCTTCAGGAGCCATGCCATGTTGCGGGCCAGAGCGCGCATGGTCTGGAGGCCTTCCTGGTCAAGTGCCGCCTGGCCGGGCTCACGTCCGTAGACAATGTTCCAGTACTGTGAGCCGATGACGGGCATGTTCATCATCTGGAAAGGGAGGTTGAGCGTCTCGAAAGCAGCGGTGGCGCCTCCTCTCCGGCACACGGCTACCGCCGCGGCAGGCTTCCCAGCGATATTGCCGCCGTTGGAATAGAAGGAGCGCTGGATGATGGACAGGAGCGCCCCGTTGGGCTGGCCGTAATAGACGGGGGAGCCTACGATGAGCGCATCGGCCGAGGCATACTTTGCGCTTATTGCGTTGCAGACATCGTCATCGAAGACGCACGCTCCGGGTTTCCTGCTGCAATTGTTGCAAGCGATGCAGCCCCTAACCGGCTTGTTGCCGATCCATACGGTCTCGCTGTTGATACCCTCTTGCTCCAGGGTCTTTGCAATTTCATCAAGGGCAACAGAGGTGTTGCCTTTCGGACGTGGGCTTCCGTTGATAATAAGTACCTTCATTTCCTAACGTGTTAATACAGTTTTTGTTCCGGATCCTTGGAAATTGAATCCTCCTACCAGTTCTCTGCCAGTTCAAGACCCCTGTGTATGCAGGCCGAGATCTTCGCCCCGACGGCTTCCTCCGGGAGGTAATCCATATTGCAGGCTGCAATGGTGGTCAGTTCCCCGAGGTTCCAGAGGGACCCGAGAGCACTCAGGTAGGGCGTTGCCTGCTCCCGGGGGTCTCCTGTCTGGATGTCCATCCCGCGGGTAGTGATATAGAGGACCTTCGGGGCCTTGCAGAGCCCCCTGCAGGTGGAGCCGGTGTCCGTGAAGGTGACGTCGAATAGGGAGACCTGCTCGAAGAAAGCCTTCAGCACAGCCGGGAAACTCATGTCCCAGAAAGGTGCCGCTATGAGGATACGGTCCGCCGCGGCTATGTCCCTTGCGGCCCTTAAGGCCCAGGCAGGAATCTCTCCACGGCCGCGCCCGGCGAAGAGCGCCGGCGTGAGGGGGACGACCCCTTCCATCTCCGGGAGATCATAGCGGGTGATCTCATAGCGCTCCCCGAGTGCCGCGATGACGGGTTCGGCTATACGGAGAGTGCGGGAATCGGCCTGACGGACGCAGGCGTTGATGACTACGAGTTTATTCATACTGATTGTTTTCAAACAAAGATACAACTTTTCCACGATATGTCATTTTGGTCTAAGTCACGTTTGGGACCGTTATCTTGACTAAGATTGTATGCGGAGACAATCTTAGTCACGTTTTACGCTGAATTTGTGACTAAGACCGTGGATAACGTGGAGCGCCCAGGTCTCTCCGACGCAAAAGGCCTGCCAACTAGGCAGGCCTT
>OMQK01000192.1 GCA_900313205.1 uncultured Bacteroidales bacterium
AATGTGACCACCTTGACGGCATCCTGTATATAGACAAGGCCGATTCAGTTTACGTTTCCGACTAAACTTTTTTTGCGTTTTTAAGGGGAAAGAGTTAATTTTGTATCCCGTATTGAAAAAAGCAATCGGCATTATGAAATACGGGTTCGACAACAACAAATACCTTAAAATCCAGTCAGAGCACATCAAGGAGCGCATCCAGCACTTCGGGGACAAACTGTATATGGAGTTTGGCGGCAAACTCTTTGACGACTACCATGCAAGCCGTGTCCTACCCGGCTTTGAGCCCGATTCCAAGCTTCAGATGCTCATGCAGCTGAAGGACGACCTAGAGATCATCATCGTAATATCGGCCGTAGACATAGAGAAAAACAAGATCCGCACGGACCTTGGCATCACCTACGATATGGACGTGCTGCGCCTGAGGGATGAATTCCTGGCCCGTGACCTTAGCGTAAACAGTGTTGTCATCACCCATTTCAACGGCCAGGCCAGTGCCGAAGCCTACCGTAAGCGCCTTGAGAACATGGACATCCGCGTGTATTACCACCACACCATTGAAGGATATCCCAACAACGTTGCCCTCATAGACTCAGATGAAGGTTTTGGCAAGAACGATTACGTTGAAACCTCCAAGCCCCTTGTGGTTGTGACTGCTCCTGGCCCCGGCAGTGGCAAGATGGCCGTATGCCTGAGCCAGCTCTATCAGGAGAACAAGCGCGGCATCAAGGCAGGATACGCAAAGTTTGAGACCTTCCCCGTCTGGAATCTTCCCCTGAGCCACCCCGTAAACATGGCCTACGAGAGCGCCACCGCAGATCTGGACGACGTCAACATGATTGACCCATATCACCTGGAAGCCTACGGTGAAACAGCCGTAAACTACAACAGGGATATAGAGATCTTCCCCGTTATGAACACCCTCTTCGAGGACATCTACGGAGAATCCCCCTACAAGTCCCCTACAGATATGGGCGTTAACATGATTGGCTACTGCATCAGTGACGACGAAGTGTGCCAGGAGGCCTCCAAACAGGAAATCATCAGGCGCTACTACACCGCCCTCTGCAATTTTGCCGACGGCAAGGCCACGGAAGCGGAGGTAAACAAGAACAGCCTTGTGATGAAGAAGGCCAAGCTTACCACGGCCGATAGAAAAACAACCGTAGCGGCCCATGAGCGCCTTGAAAAGGCAGGTGTTGCCACCGCAGCCATAGAACTGGAAGACGGCACCATCCTCACCGGCGAGACCTCTCCCCTGCTTGGTCCCTGCAGCGCACTCCTTCTTAACGCCATCAAGCATCTGGCCGGCATAGCCCACAACGTGAAGCTCATTCCCCAGCAGATGATTGCCCCTATCCAGAAAACAAAGGTAACCTACCTCCACGGCCATAATCCCCGTCTGCACACAGACGAAGTCCTTGTAGCCATCTCCATGATGAGCCTCATAGATGAGAACTGCAAGCTGGCCCTGGATGAGCTTCCTAATCTCAAGGGCGCCCAGGTCCACTCCACCGTCATGCTGTCTGAAGTAGACCGCAAAACCTTCACCAAACTCGGTATCGGCCTCACCTGCGACCCTATCCGCAAAATCAAAAAACGCTAGCCGCTGGCCAGGAACACCCTGACCCTCAGCCACTTACAAGAAGTCGGGTGCACCTCCCGGTGCACCCGACTTTTCATAAACAACTAATTCTCAGGGAATTAGTCCACAACGGCACGGGCCATTGCATCCTTGTAGTACTTCTGATCCACGAAGACGTCTTCCTTGTAAGGATTGATGTGACGCTTCTTGGCCTGTACAAAGATGTAGCCAAGTGCAACTGCGTTGGTAAGGAGGGCAAGGGCGCTGATCACAACCATCATTGTGGGATTTGCAGCCACAACTGAAGGATCTACGGTTGTGCCAACCACTGCGGCCTCACCGCCAGCTGCTGCATAGAGCTGCTCGATGGTAGCGGTGCCCTGGGGATAGAGCACGGGAAGGGTTGCCCAGCTGAACCACTGCTGACCATTCTTGAAGGTTTCCTGGAACAGAGGGAATACCTGTGCGAACATGCACCAGATTGCAAGGGTGTTTGCACGGTTCTGGATCCAGCCGCCACGGTTCCACAGCAGAGCTGCGATGGTGGGAGCAAGAAGCAGTGCGATACCGCAGTACCAGCTGTGAGTAGGCAGGCAGTTGTAGGTGTAAGCAAAGTTCCAGATGTCATAGACAAGAATGTAAACCCAGGTCATATCGGCCCAGATCATGTCCTTCTTGTCCTTGGAAGGATACACATTCCACCATGCGGTCATACAGAAGATGTTCAGAAGACCTGCAACGCCGTTCATGACATTGTGCCAGCCGCCATACTGCCATACGCCCTCGGAGGTGAGCCACCACTTGTTCCAGCCCATCACAGCGCTCTCGAAGTCAGATACGCATGCAATGAGGATGTTGATAGCAACGATGATGAACGGGAAGGGCTTGAACCAGTGCTTTGCACCGATACCCCATTTGTACTTGATCATCATGAAGCCGATACAGCCGGCCGTTGCTGCATACAGTTTGGCATAGTGGAACCAGCCCTGCATATAGACGTGGGTCTGGTTTTCAAGGGCCCACTGTGCACCGGTCTTTACACCAACCCAGATAGCCAGGAAATAGGCTGTGAGGGCCAGAGGAATGGCCAGGAAGGTGATGATGCCACCAAGTTTTGTCCTGCGGGCAAACTCATTGAAGAGGATAAGGCCCAGAAGGACCACGATCAGCATTCCCCACTGTGAAAGGGCATGCTCTCCATAAACTTGAAAAAACATAATTAAAGGTTTAAGTTAAAAATAGATTGGTTATTGGTTTGGAACTTCTATTTCTTTGATTTCAACTTCATTTCCACGCAAAAGATAAGTCTTCTCACTCCCGCAGTGCGGACAGGTTTTGCCAAACCGCACCGTCTCATACTCCATCCCGCAATCCTCGCAGTAGGACACCGCCGGAAGCGTATTGATCTTCAGTTCAGCACCCCGCAGCAGGTCCTCTTTATCGGCCGCCCATCTCCAGCAGTCCATGATGTACTCCGGAACAATGGTACTCACCTCCCCTATGTTCATCACCACGGCCGATATCCTCTCCACACCATTCTCCTGAGCCGCCTTCTTGACGTCCCTGATAATGTAGAAGACTATACCTAATTCGTGCATAAAATCATTGATTCAGAGGGGACATACTCAAAACCATAGCCGCCCGTGGCTTTGTGATGACACCCCAAAAAACAAAGATTTTCGGGGGCCCCGTTTTGCCCGCCCGAGGGATAGGACCGAAGGTCCGTAGTTTTGAGTATGTCCCCTCTGAATCATCATTTTTGCTTCTTACTGAAAAGAATTCTTCCGGTACGTTTTATCATATAAGGAAGGATGCCGCCGAACTTGTCCTCAGAGGTGCGCATTACGCTTGCCTCGGGATGGACTCTGTGCAGGTGGATGGCATCAAAGCCGCACTTTGTGGTGCAGATGCCGCAGCCAATGCACTTATTTTCATCTACAACGGATGCGCCGCACTTGAGGCAGCGGGCAGTTTCCTTGCGGACCTGCTCCTCAGTGAGAGTGCCGTGATACTCTGCGAATTTGGACTTCACGGGCACTACGCCGGGATCCTGACGGGAAGAATTGTCGTAGGACT
>OMQK01000085.1 GCA_900313205.1 uncultured Bacteroidales bacterium
AAAGAAGTATCCGGATTCATTAAGCTCCAAATCAAAGGCGGAGCAGCGAATCCTGCGCCCCCGGTAGGACCGGCACTCGGTTCCAAGGGCCTCAATATCATGGACTTCTGCAAGCAGTTCAACGCACGCACTCAGGATCAGGCCGGTAAGGTTCTCCCTGTTGTGATCACCGTGTACTCTGACAAGTCCTTCTCATTTGAGGTCAAGCAGCCCCCGGTGGCCGTCTCACTCAAGGAAGCCGCCAAAATCAGCAAGGCCTCCGGTGAGCCCAACAGAAAGAAAGTGGCAACCGTTACCTGGGATCAGGTAAAGGAGATTGCCCAGTCCAAGATGCCGGACCTCAACGCATTCACTCTGAAGAGCGCAATGTCAATGGTAGCCGGTACTGCCCGTTCAATGGGTATCAAGGTAGAAGGCCCTATGCCTGAGAATCTCTAATAATACGCACTAGTTATGAGCAAACTGACCAAAAACCAGAAAGCTGTTCTTGCCAAGTATGACAAGACCCAGGTTTACTCCCTGAATGACGCGTGCGCCCTTCTCAAGGAGATTACCTATACCAAGTTCGACGCTTCCGTGGAAATCACCACCAACCTCGGTGTTGATCCCCGTAAGGCCAACCAGATGATCCGTGGCGTTGTCACCCTCCCTAACGGAACCGGTAAGGTTACCCGCGTTCTTGTACTCTGCACCCCTGATAAGGAGAACGAGGCCAAGGAAGCTGGCGCCGATTACGTAGGTCTGGACGACTACATCACCAAGATCAAGGAAGGCTGGACAGACGTCGACGTTATCATCTGCACCCCTTCAGTTATGGCAAAGGTTGGCCAGATCGGCCGTATCCTCGGTCCCCGTGGTCTCATGCCTAACCCCAAGACCGGTACCGTCACCATGGAGGTGGGTGCCGCCGTCAAGGACGTAAAGGGTGGTAAGATTGACTTCAAAGTGGACAAGACCGGTATCATCCATGCCGCTATCGGCAAGGCTTCCTTCACCGCTGAGCAGATCGCTGAGAACGCAAAGGCCTTCGTAGGCGCAGTCCTCAAGCTCAAGCCCCAGACTCTGAAGGGTACCTACCTCAAGGGTGCTACCATCTGCACCACCATGAGCCCGGCCATCAAGCTGGACATCAAAGGTTTCACAGCTGAATAATCTGTAAGGAGGAAAAGATAATGAAAAAGGAACTGAAAGAACAGGTTATTGCAGCCATCAAGGCTAACATCGCCGAATGCCCCAATTTCTACATCGTTGACATCGCAGGTCTCAACGCCGAAGATACCGCAAAGCTTCGCCGCGACTGCTTCAACGAGGGCATCAAGCTCACTGTTGTTAAGAACACCCTCTTCCACAAGGTAATCAAGGACGCTCAGAACGCTGAGATGGATCTTCTTGTTCCCGCACTGGAAGGCAACTCCGCCATCATGTACTGCGAGGCTCCTGCAACCCCTGCAAAGCTCATCAAGAAGTACAACAAGGCCGGTTCTGAAAAGCCCGCTCTCAAGGCTGCATACGTGCAGGAGTGCGCTTTCGTGGGTGCCGACAAACTCCAGGAGCTCATCAACATCAAGTCCCGCGAGGAACTCATCGGAGAGATCATCGGTATGCTCCAGAGCCCTATCCAGAACGTTCTCAGCGCTCTGCAGAATGGTGGCGGACAGACCATCGCCGGCCTCGTCAAGACTCTCGAAGAAAAAGAAAACAAATAAACATAAACAATTTAAAAATTTACAATTATGGCAGACGTTAAGAAACTCGCCGAGGAACTCGTGAACCTCACCGTCAAAGATGTCCAGGAACTCGCTAAGATCCTGAAGGAAGAATATGGTATTGAGCCCGCTGCAGCAGCAGTTGCAGTAGCAGCTCCCGCCGCTGGCGCCGAAGCAGCCGCTCCCGCAGAGCAGACTGAGTTCGACGTTATCCTCACCAGCGCAGGTCAGGCCAAGCTCCAGGTCATCAAGGCCGTTAAGGAGAATGCCGGTCTTGGTCTTAAAGAGGCCAAGGAACTCGTTGACAAGGCTCCTGTAGCCGTCAAGGAGAAAGTGTCCAAGGCTGAGGCCGAGGCACTCAAGGCTGCCCTCGAGGAAGCCGGTGCAGAGGTTGAGGTTAAGTAACCCCGCCCGCTCCCTTTAAGGGATGCATCAAACAGGTTTAGAGCCCGAAGTAGGCTCTAAACCTTTTTTCCGTCTTAAAAATTTTCCCCATAACGAAGGCAGAATATGTCTAATAAGACTACCAATCCGCGAATTAATTTCGCAACCTCAAAAATTCTGGAATACCCTGACCTTCTGGAGGTTCAGCTCAAGTCTTTCAAGGACTTCTTCCAGCTGGAGACCACTCCGGACAGCCGCCGCAGCGAGGGACTGTATCAGGTTTTCCAGGAAATTTTCCCAATTGAGGACACGCGGAACAACTATGAACTCACCTTCATAGACTATTTCATCGATCCGCCCCAGTACTCAATTGAGGAGTGTCTTGAGAGAGGACTTACCTACAATGTTCCTCTGAAGGCAAAACTCCGCCTTTCCTGCACGGACCCGGAGCACGAGGACTTTGACACCCGCGTGCAAGACGTTTACCTTGGGAACATCCCTTACATGACTCCCGCCGGTACGTTTATCATCAACGGTTCCGAGAGAATTATCGTTTCGCAGCTTCACCGTTCCCCGGGCGTGTTCTTCGACCAGAGCATGCACGCCAACGGTACCAAACTCTACAGCGCCCGTATCATTCCTTTCAAGGGCTCCTGGATTGAGTTTGCCACGGACATCAACAACGTGATGTTCGCTTACATCGACCGTAAGAAGAAGCTGCCCGTAACCACCCTTCTGCGCGCTATCGGCTATAGCTCGGATAAGGACATCCTTGACCGTTTCGGCCTGGCCGATGAAGTTGAGGCTACTCCTGAGGTTCTGGTAGAGAACCAGGGTCGTAAGCTTGCCGCCAACGTCCTCAAGACATGGATCGAGGACTTCGAGGACGAGGACACCGGTGAGGTCATCCCCATCGAGCGTACCATCCCCATCGTAGAGCGCGGCGAGGTCCTTGATGATGATACCATTGCAAGAATTGCCGACACCGATGTCCAGACTATCCTCCTCCAGAAGGACGAGTCCGTATCGGCCGAGAATTCCATCATCTACAACACCCTGCAGAAGGATCCTACCAATACGGAAATCGAGGCTGTGAACTATATCTACAAGCAGCTCCGCAATTCCGAACCCCCGGATGAGGCAACCGCCCGTGACGTCATCGACAAGCTCTTCTTCTCCGAGAAGCGCTATGACCTTGGCTCCGTAGGCCGTTACCGCCTGAACAAGAAACTTGATATGAACATAGATCCTGAGACCCGCGTCCTTACGCAGCAGGATATCGTTGAGATTATCAAGTACCTGATCAAGCTCATCAACAGCAATGCTACCGTTGACGATATCGACCACCTTTCAAACCGTCGCGTCCGCACCGTCGGAGAGCAGCTTGCAAACCAGTTCAGCGTTGGTCTCAGCCGTATGGCCCGCACCATCCGCGAGAGGATGAACGTCAGGGACTCTGAGCAGTTCAACCCCATAGACCTTATTAACGCCAAGACCCTGTCTTCCGTTATCAACTCATTCTTCGGCACCAGCCAGCTGTCCCAGTTCATGGACCAGACCAACCCTCTTGCAGAGATCACTCACAAGAGGCGTCTCTCCGCCCTTGGCCCGGGAGGTCTTTCCCGTGACCGTGCAGGCTTCGAGGTACGTGACGTGCACTACACTCACTACGGCCGCCTTTGCCCTATCGAGTCCCCTGAAGGTCCTAACATCGGCCTTATCAGCTCCCTGTGCGTGTATGCCCGCATCAATGGCCTTGGTTTCATCGAGACCCCTTACCGCAAGGTAAATGACGGAAAGGTGGACCTCAGCGCCGAAGGCTGGCAGTACATGAGCGCAGAGGAGGAAGAGGCTCAGAACGTGGCTCTTGCCAACGTTAACATGTCCGATGACGGTGAACTTCTTGACGAGCGCATCCAGTGCCGTCTTGAGGCCGATTTCCCGCTTGTTGGTAAAGAGGACGTGAACTACATGGACGTAGCCCCCAACCAGATGGCTTCCGTGGCTGCATCCCTCATTCCTTTCCTTGAGCACGACGACGCTCACCGTGCCCTGATGGGCGCCAACATGATGCGTCAGGCCGTTCCGCTCCTTTCCCCGGAAAGCCCCATCGTGGGTACCGGTCTGGAAGAGAGGGTATGTATTGACTCCCGCACCCAGATCATCGCAGAGCGCAGCGGCGTTGTGACCTATGTGGATGCAAATGAGATCCGCGTAAAATATGACCGTACTGAAGATGAGAAGTTTGTGAGCTTCCTCCCTGAGGAAACCGTCTACAAGCTCCCCATCTACCGCCGTACCAACCAGAGCACTACCATTACGCTCAAACCCCTTGTGCGTAAGGGTGACAAGGTGAAAGGCGGCCAGGTCCTCACCGAAGGTTATGCAACCGAGAAGGGAGAACTTGCACTTGGCCGTAACCTCATGGTGGCATTCATGCCCTGGAAGGGTTACAACTATGAGGACGCTATCGTACTTTCAGAGGAAATGGTGAAGTGGGATGTCCTTACTTCCATCCACGTTGACGAGTACCTCACCGAGGTCCGTGAAACCAAGCGTGGCATGGAGGAACTCACCTCCGATATCCCCAATGTGTCCGAGGACGCAACCAAGGACCTTGACAAGGACGGTATCATCCGCGTGGGTGCTCACATCGAGCCCGGTGACATCATGATCGGTAAGATCACTCCTAAGGGTGAGTCCGATCCTTCACCGGAAGAGAAGCTCCTCAAGGCTATCTTCGGTGACAAGGCCGGAGACGTCAAGGACGCTTCGCTGAAGGCCAATCCTTCCCTGAGCGGTACAGTCATTAAGACCGCCCTCTATGCAAAGGTTTCCAAGGAATCCGGCAAGAGGGGCGCAAAGTCCGACCAAAAGACCCGCATGGAAATCAAGACCCAGGAGTTCCAGCAGGCAGCGGAGAAACTCCGCGCCGGCTTCATCGAGAGACTCTGGAGCCTTGTAAACGGCAAGAAGAGCGCTGGTGTCAGCGACCTTTACGGCGTTGAGATCTTCCCTAAGGGCAAGGAGTTCACCCTCCAGGCTCTCCGCGAGGTTGACTACCAGAACATCTCCACCGCAAAGTGGTGCAATGACGCCAAGACTTCCGCAATGGTGCGTGAGCTTATCGGCGGTTACTGCATCGCCTACAAGGAGATGGAAACCCGCTCCAAGAGAGAGATCGACAAGATCAAGGTTGGTGACGAGCTTCCCAACGGCGTAATGCAGATCGCAAAGGTCTACGTTGCCAAGAAGCGTAAGATCACTGTTGGTGATAAGATGGCAGGCCGTCACGGTAACAAGGGTATCGTGGCAAAGATCGTCCGTCAGGAGGACATGCCGTTCCTTGAGGACGGTACTCCCGTGGACATCGTCCTGAACCCTCTGGGCGTGCCTTCCCGTATGAACCTGGGTCAGATCTATGAGACCGTGCTCGGTTGGGCCGGCCGTGAACTTGGCCTTAAGTTCTCAACTCCTATCTTCGACGGTGCGTCCATCGACGAGATCTGCGCCTACACCGACAAGGCAGGCGTTCCCCGCTTCGGTAAGACCAACCTCAGGGACGGCGGCACCGGTGACTGGTTCGACCAACCCGCTACCGTTGGCGTCATCTACATGATCAAGCTTGGTCATATGGTTGACGACAAGATGCACGCCCGTTCAATCGGCCCTTATTCCCTCATCACCCAGCAGCCTCTTGGCGGTAAAGCCCAGTTCGGCGGTCAGCGTTTTGGTGAAATGGAAGTTTGGGCCCTGGAGGCTTACGGCGCAGCAAACGCCCTTCAGGAGATCCTCACCGTCAAGTCCGACGACGTAAACGGCAGGGCCAAGACTTACGAGGCAATCGTCAAGGGAGACCCGATGCCTACCCCTGGCATCCCCGAATCCCTGAACGTGCTCCTGCATGAGCTTCGCGGCCTTGGACTCAAGGTTACTCTGGACTAATCTCAAGGACAAGAAAAAGAAAGTAAGATTATGCCTGCTTTTAACAATAAGGAAAACAAGGTAAAGAGCAATTTCTCCCGCATTTCCATCAGCCTCGCTTCCCCGGAAGATATCACCGAGCGTTCCTGCGGAGAGGTCCTGAAGCCGGAAACGGTCAACTACAGGACTTATAAGCCTGAGCGTGAGGGTCTTTTCTGCGAGAAGATCTTCGGCCCCACCAAGGACTACGAGTGCTACTGCGGCAAGTACAAGAGAATCCGTTATCGCGGAATCGTGTGCGACCGCTGCGGCGTGGAAGTAACTGAGAAGAAAGTCCGCCGTGAGCGCATGGGTCACATCACCCTCACCGTTCCGGTAGCTCATATCTGGTACTTCAAGAGCGCTCCCAACAAGATCAGCGCCCTTCTGGGTGTCCCTTCCAAGAAGCTGGAAGCCGTCATTTACTATGAGAAGTATATCGTGGTAAATCCCGGTCTGCTGGCCTCCGAGGAAGTTCCGGAGGAGTATCGTCTCCAGAAGATGGACCTCATCTCCGAGGACGAGTACTTCGCCGCCCAGGACCGCATCGCAGACCTTAAGCGCAAGAAGGCCGATGAAGGCGTGGAATGGGAAGAAGGCTGGAACTTTGTGGCAAAGATGGGTGCCGAAGGCATCTATGACCTCCTCAAGGAGATCGATGTAGAGGCACTTGGCCGCGAACTCCGCCGTGCAATGCACGCAGAGAGCTCCCAGCAGCGCAAGACCGAGATCCTCAAGCGTCTGTCCGTTGTGAAGTGGTTCCAGGAGTCCAAGGATGTGAACCGTCCGGAATGGATGATAATGAAGGTTATCCCCGTTACTCCTCCGGATCTCCGTCCCCTGGTGCCGCTGGATGGCGGCCGATTCGCAACTTCGGATCTCAATGACCTGTACCGTCGCGTAATCATCCGCAACAACCGTCTGAAGAAGCTCATCCAGATCCAGGCACCTGAGGTGATTCTCCGCAACGAGAAACGTATGCTCCAGGAAGCCGTGGACAGCCTCTTCGACAACTCCAAGAAGTCATCGGCCGTAAAGAGCGACTCAAACCGCGCTTTGAAGTCCCTGTCCGACTCCCTCAAGGGTAAGCAGGGCCGTTTCCGCCAGAACCTCCTTGGTAAGCGTGTCGACTACA
>OMQK01000171.1 GCA_900313205.1 uncultured Bacteroidales bacterium
GGCCGCATACGCGCTCTGGAGGTTGTAATTCCAGGCGGCGCTTATGGAAGGGTCAAGTTCGGAAACGTCCACATAATCCAGGATGTCAAGGCTGTACCTGGCCTTCACAAGAAGGCTAAGGCCGTGCCCCAGGGACTGTTCTCCGGAAATCTGGGCGGTAAGGCTGCGGTCATACTGCCGGTCCTCAGACATCGGATACTTCCCGCTCTGCTTGAACACGGGCCCGGGGATGCCGCGTCCTGCGTCGTACCAGTTCACGGAGGCTTCGTATCGGCCTCCATGCGGCAGGAACCACAGATGCCCGCCGGCGCGGAAGGCCTTAATGTCGCAGTTCTGGCGGGTGAGGAGGGTGTCTTTCCCAAGGTCCATAGTGTGGAAGGGGTACTGTCCGTGAGCGCGGTCGGCTCCAAGGCGAAGGCGGGCGGCAAAGAGACCCCGGCGGGTTTCAACGCTGCCGCTGGGGGAGATGGTGCCAAATGCGCCGCCCCTGAACTTAAGCCGCAGTTTCCTCCCGTCCGGGAGTGAGGACCTCAGGTGCAGGGATGACGCGCTTCCGTATTCCCTTGCCGTCTGCACCAGGGCCGATTTCTGTCCTGCGTAGAGGTCAATAGTCTCAAGGTCTTCGGTGAATAACCGGCCCAGGTCCACCTGCGCGTTCTGGGCGTTGTCTATGGGCACTCCGTCAAGGAAAATGGCCGTGTGGGCGCTTCCGAGGCTTCTTACGTTCACTGTTTTGAGGCCGCCCACGCCGCCGTAGTCACGAAGCTGGATGCCGCTGAAATCCCGGATGGCATCTGCGGCCGATGACGCGTCCCGCAGTACCACGCCGCTTACGCTCTCGGAGGGAGGGGAGACGTTACGCCGTGCGGTCACGCTTGATGCTTCCAGTGTATCCGGAGGAGAAACTAAAATGGCTACTATGAAGGCAAGGATCATTCAGAAAGTGCCTTCAGGATGGCTTTGGTGGTGCTTACGGCCTTCCCGGAAGGGAAGTCGAAGGGAAGTTTTGGGGCGTCTCCCGTGCGGAGAACCGCGGCAAAGGTGCCGGGTGTGGAAGTCTCCTCAAGGATTGCTTCTATGAACTGATGGTACCGCCATGTAGAAAAGTCAAGGACAAGGTGCCCGCCGGCTTCCGATACGCTTCCGTATGCACTGAGGACATAGACAAGCTTGGCCTTTGCGGCTTCCGGATTATCGGCCTTGAACAGCGCGGTTCCGCTGTCCATTAACTTTACCATTAAGATACTTGACATATTCTTTCTTTTACCTATGCAAATTTACGGAAAAAACTTATATTTGCGTATTCAAATCCAAATTCAAAACAATGCGTAAAGTTTATCTCCTTATGGCAGTTGCCGCTATCGTGGTAGTGGGCTGCAAGAACATCGGTTCAAAGAAGGCTGCCCAAGAGGCCGCCGCAGCAGAGGCTGCCGCTGAAGAGGCTGCTGCAGCACAGGCAGAACGTATCAATCATGCAATCGAAGAAGTTGAGGCCGCAGAGAACATGACAGCCCTTGAGGCGGTTGAGGCCCTCTCCCGCGCCCAGCTGGTTGAAGGCGAAGCCCTCTCCGATGAACTCGCCGGCAATCCTGATTTTGCAGTTCCTTTTGCCGCAGTTGAGGAAAAGCCTTCATTTGGCGGCGGTGACGCAAATGATTTCTCAAAGTGGGTTGCAGAAAACATCGTTTATCCCCAGGACGCTCAGGACCGTCAGGTGGGCGGAAGGGTAATCCTCCAGTTCACCGTGAGCAAGGAAGGAGATGTCAAGGATGTATCCGTCCTCAAGGGCGTGGATCCGGTACTTGACGCAGAAGCAGTCCGTGTAGTGTCCGCTTCTCCCAAGTGGGCTCCCGGCAACCAGAACAGCATTCCCGTGAACGTAAAGTACACCTTCCCTGTAGTCTTCAAGCTCAACTAAGCGCCCTCTATTTGAACTTTATTGCAGTCCCCGGTTCTTTGTAGCCGGGGGCTGCTGTTTTTGGTGCATGGCGGCTTTGAGTTTTGAGAGAAATTACTTACATTTGTATGCTTTAGTTGAAGAAAACAAAAAAGAACCATATATGAAACTTACTATCTCCAGTACCAATCTCCTGAAGGCCCTCATGGACGTCTCCAAGGCCATCCCGTCAAAATCTCCGCTCCCCATCTTGGAGAATTTCCTGTTCGTCCTCAAGGAGGGCGTCCTGGAAATCACCGCATCGGATTCAGAACTTACGCTCCGCACCCGCATTGAGGCGGAAGGCTCAGAGGAAGACGGCTCCATTGCCGTTCCCGCACGTCATATGATAGACCTCCTGAAGGAACTCCCGGATCTTCCGCTTTCTATCAAGACTGTTTCTGACAGCTCATTCGAGTGCAGCTGGGGCAGCGGTAACTCCGCCCTCCCTTACTTCCCGGCCGCGGATTATCCTGAGATCAAGTCTACCGGAGATGACGCCATCACCGTGGAATTCCCTGCAGAATCCCTTGTGGAAGGTATCCAGAGCACTGTTTATGCCACTGCAGATGATGAGATCCGTCCTGCCATGAACGGTATCTTCTTTGATATGGACGTGAACAGTACCACCCTTGTGGCATCGGATTCCCACAAGCTCATCTGCTACACCACCAAGGACGTAAAGGCCCCTGAGAAGGCTTCCTTCATCCTTCACAAGAAGCCCGCAAGCGTGCTTCGCTCAATCATCGGCAAGGATGTGGAGAATGTGAGCATTTCATTTGACTCTTCATCGGCCCAGTTCAGTTTTGGCGCTACAACCCTTATCTGCCGTCTGGTGGTGGGCAAGTACCCCAAGTACCGTGACGTTATTCCCCTGAACAACTCCAATGTCCTTCAGATAGACCGTCAGCTTCTCCTGAACACCGTAAAGCGCGTTGCGGTTTGCGCCAACAAGGCCTCCAACCACATCAAGCTCACCCTCAAGGAAGGCCAGCTGGAAGTATCGGCCCAGGACCTTGGCTTTGCCCTTGCCGCATATGAGAAGATCATGTGCAATTACTCCGGAGATGAGCTCACAATTGGCTTCAAGAGCACTTTCCTCACGGAAATCCTTGCCAACATGAACTGCAATTCCCTGGTTGTGAAGTTTGCCGATGCCCGCCGCGCAGCCCTTATCCTCCCCGCAGAGGAAGAGGCAGAGACAGAGAAGGTCTGCGGCATTCTCATGCCTATCATGATCCAGTAGGAATCCTATGGAACTTAATTTACAGCGCCCGTTGCTCTTTTTTGACATAGAGAGCACCGGGCTTAATATTGCCACTGACGGCATCATTGAGCTAAGTTTTGTAAAGGCGTTCCCGGGAGGGGAGACCAGGGTGAAAACCTGGAAGATCAAGCCCTGGGACTATGTTAACCACTGCGTGATCCATATCAATCCGCAGGCGTCGGAGGTAAACGGCGTGAAGGACGAGGACCTTGTGGACTGCCCCAAGTTCATAGAGGTGCTCCCGGAGGTGGCTGAATGGCTGGAGGGGAGTGACCTTGCGGGATACAATTCCGCCAAGTTCGACCTGCCTCTCCTTGCCGAGGAAATTGAGCGCGTACGTGAGTACTGCGGAACCCGCCTCAAGGATGAAAAATCGGCCCCTAAAGCCCAGGAGATGCTGTCTCTGATAGAGAAACTTGACCTTCATTCCTGCAAGATGGTGGACGTCCAGAACATCTACCATCACTTCGAGCCCCGTAACCTCAGGGCCGCCTACCGCTTCTACTGCGGCGGAAAGGACTTTGAGAACGCCCATACCGCAGAGGCCGATACCCTTGCAACCTACGAGGTCCTGAAAGGCCAGTTGGACCGTTACCAGGAGCCTACGGAGTATCAGCCGGAGGTCCTTAAGAATGACGTTGACGCCCTTGCAAAGATTGGGGCCCGCTCCAAGACCGTTGATTTTGCAGGCCGATTGATAGAGGGTGAGGACGGGGAGCCCGTCATCAGTTTTGGAAAGCATAAGGGCCGTACCGCACGTGATGTGTGGAATACGGAGCCTTCCTACTTCGCCTGGATAGAGGGCGGGGACTTTACTCTGGACACCAAGAGGCAGTTCGCCCTCCTGAAGGCCCGCTCCGCCACGGACGACGAACTCCAGGGCCTTGCTTCCAAGTTCAATACAGGCAAACTTTTCTAAAGGTTCGGCACGGAGTTTGAGCTATCTCCGCGCGGAAAATGTTTAAAAAAGAAATACTATGAAAAAAGGATTCTTGACTGTACTGCTTTCAGTACTGGCAGGCGGTCTTACCGCCTATGGCGTAGTGAAAGTAACCGGACCGCAGGCCGCCCAGGCCACTGTTGTGAAAGATTCAGATGGAAATGCAGTGGAGTACCGCACTGTCAATTTGGCAGACTCCGATTACCCTGATTTCACCTATGCCGCAGAAACCGCCGTTGAGGCCGTGGTATACGTGGAAGTAACCGTCCAGGGCCGCCAGCAATACCAGAACATAGACCCGTTCTTCCGCTTCTTCTTTGGCGATGAATTCTCCCAGCCCCAGTACCGTGAGCAGAAGGGCAGCGGCAGCGGCGTCATAATCCGTCCTGACGGCTATATTGTGACCAACAACCATGTTGTGGCCGGCGCCACCAAGATTTCCGTGACGCTCAACGACAATTCCCAGTACGATGCCACAGTTGTGGGTACAGACCCCGTCACAGACGTTGCAATCATAAAGATCGACGGCGCAAATCTTCCTACAATCCCGCTTGGTGACTCCGATAAACTCCGCCTTGGAGAGTGGGTCCTTGCAATTGGCTCACCCCTTGGCGCACAGCTCAGGAGTACCATTACCGCAGGTATTGTATCGGCCAAAGGACGTTCAATGCCGGATAATTCAGGTGAGTTCAAGATTGAGTCCTTCATCCAGACCGATGCTGCCGTGAATCCCGGCAACTCCGGCGGCGCCCT
>OMQK01000251.1 GCA_900313205.1 uncultured Bacteroidales bacterium
ATACTCGGAAGTCAGATCATACGGGAACAGAGTTCCTGCATTGATCTTTGTTTCGCCGCTGCTTACCTCATCCAGGAAAGCCTCAAAACGTTGCGGATCGTGTCGATTAAACGCCTCGCTGTAATTTCGCATTGCGTACGACGGAACCGATTCGTAGCGGATCTTATCATAGTCCTTTGCGGACATGCGTACTTCCGTAACATTCAGCGCATTACGCAGAGTGGAAAGCATCTTGCGATACTCCCTTTCCTGCATATGAAGTGCCGTCATCAGGCGATGAGCCATATATCTCGTCTTCGCAGACGAAGTATTGACGGACGGCATCCACTTTGCAAGCAGAGAGATTGCGTTTCCGGCCTCCATGTTCACGCGGTCCTCCTCAAACTGCTTCTTCATAGCAGCCCACATCTCATCTTCCAGAGGCGTTCCGATCAGGCAGTACATGTCGTCGTAACGACCGTATACACCGATCAGATCCAGGTTGGGACGCAGCCCCTCCGGATGGTATTGGGCCATGTACTGCAGGATCGTGCGGAACGTCTGTCTCTCACCAAGGCCGCCGCGCACGTCACGCGCATAGAATGCGATCCGTGTCGCAAACAGCGGGTCCGCCTTCCAGGCCTCGGAGAAAAGACGGGTGATCCGCTCCTTGTCAGCCGTGCGGAGTGAACCGACGGTCCCAAAGAAATCCAGTCGGGCATCGCCCGTAGTGTTCAGCGCTACGGCTCCATTTTCAGTTCTTGTAAATGCGGCGTTCAGTCGCGCCGCTTCAGCGAAATGCATAGTCGTCTTCCTCCTTTCCGCTGTAGTTTATTTCTTATCCCGCGGGCACTTCTTTGGCCGAAGTGCGTACGCTATTGGCTTCGCGTATTGTGCGCTTTATCCGGAGCACGAATGCTCCAGGCTTTGCGCACAAGTACGCCTTGGCCGAAGGCCGGCGGGCGTTAAAGTCATGACCCTTTTAATAGCGGATTCGAACCACTTACCAGATTAACAGTCTGCCTTGCCAATGGATTGCTGTAAGGGTCACATATTCAGGATGCTGTTTCGTAACGGGATGTGTTCGATCTATTATTGCTGTGAGCATCCCACTAAGCCGGCGGGTTGGACTTGAACCAACAACATCTGTGTCCCAATGTGGCTGCTGTTAAAATCCCGAACAGGATTTGTTTTTCCCAGCGCTCTACCATTTGAGCTACCACCGACATATTCTCAATATCATATTGTTTGATCCTGACGCCTGCAGATGCTCCTGCGCCTGCAGGCGTCGGATGATTTGTGGTTTCATACGCACTTGCTCATCACGTTGTCTACTGCGACAATCTCATCCATGGTGACATCAAACATTGCTGCTAAGATCACCAGGTTGTCGATAGTCGGCATGGATGTGCCGTGGATCCACTTGTAGATCGCCTGCGGTGTCGCAAAACCAAATACTGCCTGCATATCCTTTACAGACATGCCTGCTTCGATTCGTAAGTGGTCAATGTTTTGACCTGTTGCGACTGTGTTGATGTAAGGAATGCCCATCATATCGCACCTCCTATGTTCCGGCAGCGCCGGCCCACAGGGGTGCCGGTTATGCTGCCATTGTCTTGTTATGTCTTATTTCATTAGCCTTTGCGCTTTCTGCGCGATCCGGCTGATCCTTCTCCCGCAGCGGGAGCGGATTCGCATAACTGATTTTCAATGCTTGTCTTTTCATCTTTGAGTTCTCCTTAAAATCCACATAAAAAAGCCGCCCGTCCTTCGGACAAGCGGCAGTCTGAGCAATTTATGTGCTGACAAATCTGACTATTCGGGTATGCGCGTGAGGGCACCCCGCTTCAGATATCCACTTGATCCGGTCGCAATGAGGCATGCAGGAATAAACCAATCAGCTTTTTCAGCTGTAGGCATACTTGTTCCCTGAAGATCATACGGGCGATATGAAATTGTGAGGTTGAACGTATTTCTCTTCAACATTGCCGTTCCTTTCCGGATCAGTGATCCTGTTTTATTCATCTTTCGATACTATAACATGAATTGTTTGCCGTGTCATTATACTGGAGGTATAAAATTGCGGGGTTTCTTGGAGCCAATCTCTGTTTTTTGGTTGCTATCCCGGATTTTCTGGTTTCCTTCCCGGTTTCTGGTTCCACTAACTTCCCTTTTATCAGCATCCTATCGGGCATCTCGGAAAAGTGGTTCCACTAACTTTTCTTATGTTGACATCTTATCGGGTATCTTGACAAAGTGGACCCACTAACTTTTTTAATGCTGTATTCTTATCGGGTACCTCCACAAGGGTCCATAATCCCCCTCTCCACTATCCTTTCAGAAATTATCTTCTTGGTGTAGCCTGACAGCTAGCCGGAGCACCGATAAAAACTTGCGAAACTGCCTCCTTGGTGTAATTTTTTGAACAACTCTACTAAGATTAGAAAAAGGCCATTCCTGTTGGAGCAAAATTTTACCTCAAGATACCCGATAAAATCCGTCAAATTGATTTTTTAGTGAGCGCATTTTTCAAGATGCCCGATAAAATCCAAAATAATGATTTCTTAGTGATGGGATTTTCTGAGATGCCCGATAGGATGCCAGCGAATGAGGTTCTTAGTGGAATCAAAAAACGCGCCGCCCCACGGGCAGCGCGTCGCTTGCTTCTAAAAGCCAATACATATCCGGCAAATCTGTGATAGCGTATCAATGATTGCTTATCAGTTCTGACTTACCAACACTCACCTCTTCTTATAAAGGATCAGCTCCGGATTCTCCCCATCCTTCTCATAAGTGCAGACAAGGATGAACTCCATATTTGCGAGGACGCCAAAGCACAATCCATCCACGATCTCCGACTCAAGCTGGTTGCCCAGATAGGTTGTCTGGTCATCGAGGAATTTCACTTTCATTCCATTGGGAAGGCGATACTCGAGGTTCACATATTTGCCGACCA
>OMQK01000027.1 GCA_900313205.1 uncultured Bacteroidales bacterium
CTTGTGGAGGCATTCCACCAGGCGGTAGTCCATTATGTAGTCTATGCCGTTATGGCCGCCAACGGTGAGGGCCTTCTTCTCCAGCTCCTGCCATACGGGGTGCTTGTAGCGAGCCATAAGGGCCGATACTTCCTCCTGCGGCATATACTCCTTCCCTTCATCGAAGACAAAGCCGGGAGCGGGGTACTTGTTGGCAAAGCCGCGGGTGCCATAAATGCGGTAGAGGCGGCTGTATGGCTGTGGTGTCATGACGGAGTGCTGAAGCAGGATGCTGCGGCCGCGGGCTGTGCGGATGAGGGTGGATGTGATGTCTCCGTTAGAAAATGAAACATTTCCGGCACCGTAACGGGAATCGGCCGCCGCCTGACCGGCAATGGCCGCCGAATCCATGGACACAAGGTAGGAGAGTTTGTCTCCGCGATGGATGTCAAGAAGCTGGCAAAGCGGGCCGATACCATGCGTTGGATAGACGTCTCCGTGGTGCTCTGCGCTGAAGCGCATGCTCCAGTCGTCGCGGTATTTGTCCCAGTACGTGGAAAGGTTGTGGCAGTAACCGCCCTCAACGTGCACTATATCTCCAAAAACGCCCTCCTGGGCCATCCTGAGGCAGGTCATTTCAAAGGAATCATAGCAGCTGTTTTCCAGCATCATGCAGTGCATGCGCGTACGCTCTGCCGTATCAACAAGCGCCCAGCATTCCTCCACGGTGGTTGCTGCAGGGACCTCCAGAGCCACGTTCTTGCCGCATTCCATGGCGTAGATGCCCATTGCGGCATGAAGCTGCCAGGGGGCAGCCACGTACACAAGGTCAAGGTCCGGGAGCTCACAGAGGCGATTCCAGGCGTCAGGGCCCACGAACTCCTTTGCAGGGGCACAACCGTGGTCTGCAAGGATTTTCTGAGAATCCGCCACAGGACCGGGATACAGGTCACATAGCGCCGCTACCGTGGCATGTTCCAGGGAAATGAAACGCTCCACGGCGCCGGGACCTCTCATCCCAAGGCCGATAAAACCCACACGGACTTTATCTATGGGCTTACGTGCAAGACGCAGTACTGAAGATTCCATAATGCGAATTTCAGAAAAATTAATCACAATAGCAAGCATGAGCCTGCAAGGATTGTCACCGTTTTTTTGTATATTAGCGGTCGCAAACCACATTGGCACTATGACTTTCACTATGATCATTGAGCTGCTCATCGTTCTGGCAGCACTGTACGTTGGCTCACGTTACGGGTCACTGGCCCTTGGAGCAATCAGCGGTATCGGCCTTGCAATCCTTGTATTCGGCTTTGGCCTCAAGCCCGGCACGCCTCCCACGGACGTTATCTATATCATCATCGCAGCCGTAACCTGCGCCGGCACCCTGCAGGCCTCCGGCGGTATGGACTGGATGATACAGATTGCAGAGAAAATGCTGCGCAAGAACCCCCAGCACATCACTTTCCTGGGCCCCCTTGTGACTTTCTTCCTCACCGTCCTGGTTGGCACCGGCCACGTGGTTTACACCATCATGCCCATCATCTGTGACATCGCCCTCAAGAAGAATATCCGCCCTGAGCGTCCCTGCGGCGTGGCTTCCGTAGCATCCCAGGTGGGCATCACCTGCTCTCCCATTGCGGCTGCCGTGGTGGCATTTGTTACAATTTCTAACGCCAATGGTTACATGGTGAGCATCCCCCAGGTCCTGATGGTTACAATTCCGGCATGTGTGTGCGGCCTCATGTGCGCCGCCGCGGCATCCTACAAGAGGGGTAAGGACCTTGACAAGGACCCTGACTTCCTTGCCCGTAAGGCCGATCCCGAGATGTACCAGTACATGTACGGTCACAGCGCCACCACCCTTGACAAGGAAATCACCAAAGAGGCAATGGCCTCCGTATTCGTGTTCCTGGGCGCCCTCCTTGTGATTGTGGGATTCGCATTCTGCCAGATGATAAAGATTGACGGAGTCTCGCTTGCCAAGACCATCAACCTCCCCAAGATGAATATCTGCATCCAGATAATCATGCTCACGGCCGCAGCCGCCAACATCATCTTCTGCAAGGCCCAGCCCAAGAAGGCAGTTGCCGGCGCCGTGTGGCAGTCCGGAATGGTTGCCGTGGTGGCAATCTATGGCATTGCCTGGCTGGCCGATACCTACTTTGGCAACTACATGGACCAGATGAAGGAAATGCTCACCGGCCTTGTGACAAACTACCCCTGGAGCATAGCATTTGTGTTTTTCCTGGTATCCGTTCTCATCAACTCCCAGGGCGCCGTGGTTGTGGCCATGCTTCCCCTGGCCTATGAACTTGGAATTGCAGGTCCCGTTCTCCTTGGCGTCCTTCCCAGCGTGTACGGCTACTTCTTCATCCCCAACTATCCGTCCGATATAGCCACCGTGAACTTCGACCGCTCCGGTACCACGGTTATCGGCAAGTACCTCCTGAACCACAGCTTCATGATGCCGGGACTAATATGCGTATTTGTCTCCACCATCATCGGCTATCTCATAACCAACGTATTCTTCGCCGGCTACTTCGCAAGCTTTGTGCAGTAGTGTCCTCCTTCAGCGGTTCTCCCTAGGCGGTGGGATGTAACTGATTGAGTGTGAATAGATTACAAAAAGTTCTACTAGAAAAACTACTAGTAGAACTTTTTGTATACCGCTGTGTATCAATCACTTATGCCCCACTGGCGTCTGCCGGTCTTAAAGCATAACCTTGATTGAAAAGCCCACAAGTCCACGAAGCCTCTGCAATAATGGAGCTTTTCCGTCAGTATAAACGTCAATTCCTTCATCAATCGGCTCTTTGTCTCCATTAACGTTGTGCAGCTTGACACTTCTTCCATAACGTTTACCCGAGTCCATGGCAAAACCACCAGTATAAAACTCCGTTAACTCACCAAAGACCGACACGTTTAGACATAGATTCCCCATAATGATATCCGTGCCGATTCCGCCCCTGAGAAACACCCCTTCTGTTCCGCTCTGTAAGGTGTTTCTTGCATTTAATCCCTCACGATTGACGTACGGGAGATATTTCCAGATATGCTCTTCGGTGTTTTCAAGCATCACGTCTCCGTCAAACAATCCTTGGCCGAATTTAGGATATGACGGTTCTTCCATGGATGAGGGGACAAAGAATCTGTAACCCAGTCCCAGAGATATTACCGGATGGAAGACTTTCCCAATAGGATTGAATACATATTCGGCCCCCACCCACGCCATAGGACCATTAAGGATTTCCATTCGGCGTCCTTGGTCATAAAACGACATGACGCTCCTGAATCCGCCCAAGCCTCCGGTAATCCTTACGTGCTCATGTACATCATAAGCGATACCGGCCTCTAAAGAGTACATCAGGTTAGAAGGGTTGTCTGCTTTTCCTCCTCCAAAGAGGTATGAGGTGTTTGCGCCTGCAATAAAATGACCTCTTTCCTGTGAGAAAACATTATTCCCACCAGCAAGACTGATGACAGACAACAAGACTACGGCAGAGAAATAGCGTTTAGCTTTTTTCATAATGAATTATTATTGGTTATTAATCTCATTTCCATACAAAAAAAGTGTGGAGTATCCCGTTTATATGGATAGAGGTTCTGGACAGACCCTGCATCAAATAAACAATACCCCACACCCGTATGGAAACACTGCTGAACGCAGCATACCGTACCAGGTGAAGATTGTATTGCTTCATCTTTGATGCAATGAAATTGTCCAGATTTCTATCCAAAGACGAAAGCTTACACTTTCAAAAAATGTCTGCCGGTTTCCCGACAACGCAAAGATAAGAAAATGTTTTTACATTTAGCGGAAAAATAACTAACTTTGCAGTCCCATTGAGGATGGTTCCGTAGCTCAGCTGGATAGAGCAACAGCCTTCTAAGCTGTGGGTCACGCGTTCGAATCGCGTCGGAATCACACTTGCCGCCTTCCCGGGCGGCTTTTTTTATTGTTCTGCGTCACTCCGAAACCCTTTGAAACGTTTTTCGAAACGTGGGGTGTTTCGTATGCAAAAATTCATTAACTTTGCATAGATAACACTACCAAGTCAAATGGAACCACTGGAAATTGTAAAACTTTTTGCCATCAAAGGCAATGTAAAAGAGATCAAGCCCCTTGGGAACGGCCTTATCAATGACACCCTTCTGGTGAAGACTGACGGCCCGGACGACTACGTCCTTCAGAGAATAAACAACGCCATTTTCCAGGATGTGGAGCTGCTTCAGCACAATATAGACTGCGCTACGGCACATATCAGGAAGAAGGGCCAGATGACTCTCACCTTCATCCCCTGCAAGGAAACCGGCAAGACTTATTGGACGGACGGTACGGAGTACTGGCGCGTATCCATCTTCATCAAGAATGCCTTTACTTTTGAGACCGTCAATCCGGAGTACTCCTACTATGCCGGCAAGGCTTTCGGTGCATTTGAGGCTATGCTGGCCGATATCCCCGATACCCTTGGAGAGACCATCCCGGATTTCCACAACATGGAACTCCGTGCCCGCCAGCTCCATGAGGCTGTTAAGGCCGATAAAGCCGGTCGCATGGCAGAACCTGAGGTAAAGGCCATCCTTGAGGATCTCCTTCCCTATGAGGAAGAGATGTGCAAGGCAGAGCGCCTTTACCGTGAGGGCAAACTCCCCAAGCGAATCTGCCACTGTGACACCAAGGTGAACAACATGCTGTTCAACGACAAAGGGGAAATCCTCTGCGTCATAGACCTTGATACCCTTATGCCCAGCTTCGTGTTCTCAGACTTCGGAGACTTCCTCCGCACTGCGGCAAATACCGTTGCCGAAGACAGCCCTGAGGTGGATAAGGTAGACTTCAGGATGGATATCTTCGAGGCCTTTGCAAAAGGCTATCTTGAGAGCGCAAACGTGTTCCTCACCCCCATTGAAAAGGAGAACCTCCCTTACGCCGCATGCCTGTTCCCCTATATGCAGGCCGTGCGTTTCTTTGCCGATTACATCAACGGAGACACCTACTACAAGATCAAATACCCGGAGCACAACCTTGTTCGCACCCGCAACCAGGTTGCCCTGTTCCATGCCGCCATGGCAAAGGTCCCTCAGATGAAAGCATTTATTGAAAAGATATGAAACTAAGAGCCATCATCTTGACGGCTGCAATCCTTGCCGCCGTTTCCTGCAGCCAGTCTGCAAAGATTATCAAGACTCCCGTCCCCGCCCGTCCTGCGGGTCAGGAAACCATGCTTCAGTTTGCCGCTGAGCCCATTGCCGATGTAGGTATCGGCGTAGTTGGCCTCGGAGACCGCGGCAGCGGTGCCGTGCATCGTCTTTCCTTTGTTCCCGGAAGCCACGTGGCAGCCATCTGCGACGTAGAACCGGACAGGGCAGAGAAAAACCTCAAGGTCCTTGAAAGCCGCGGAATGACCGCCAAGGTATATGCCGGCGATGAAGAGGTTTACAAGCAGCTCTGCGAAGACCCTGACGTGGACCTTGTGTATATCTGCACAGACTGGGTACACCACGTTCCCGTGGCTCTCTATGCTATGGAGCACGGCAAGCACGTTGCTCTGGAAGTACCTTCCGCAGAAACCCTCCAGGCCTGCTGGGACCTTGTGAACACCTCTGAGCGCACCCGCAAGCACTGCATGATCCTTGAGAACTGCTGCTACGACTTTTTTGAGCTCACAGCCCTCACAATGGCACAGCAGGGTGTGTTTGGTGACATCATCCACGTGGAAGGCTCCTACCACCACAACCTTGATCCCTACTGGGACAACTACTGGCACAACTGGCGCCTTGATTTCAACCAGAAGTACAGGGGAGACCTCTATCCCACCCACGGATTCGGCCCCGTATGCCAGGCCCTCAATATCCACCGCGGAGACCGCCTCACCACCCTTGTGGCTATGGATACGGACGCTTTCAACGGCCCCAAGCTTGTTGAGAAACGCACCGGCAAGCCCTGCACTGATTTCCAGAACGGTGATGAGACCATGACCATGATCCGTACCGCAAAGGGCAAGAGCATCCTCATTGAGCACGACGTAATGACTCCCCGCCCGTATGACCGCATGTACCAGCTTGTGGGCACTGACGGCTATGCCGCCAAGTACCCTGTGGGCCAGGTATGCCTTAGGACTGAGACCACAGGAGAAGTGGACTACGAAGACCTTGAGTTTGAGAAAGTCTATGAAGGAGATGAACTTGAAGCCCTTATGGCCCAGTACCGTAACCCCATCCTTACCCCTGAGCTTGAGGCTCTGGCCAAGGAGGTCGGCGGTCATGGAGGCATGGATTTCATCATGGACTACCGCCTTGTGTACTGCCTCAACAACGGTCTGCCTCTTGATATGGACGTGTATGACCTTGCCGAATGGTGCTGCGTAACGGAACTTTCCAGAATCTCAATCGAGAACGGCTGTGTTCCCGTTGAGATTCCGGACTTCACACGCGGAGAGTGGGACAAGATCCAGGGCTTCAGCTACGCCTTTGCCAACTAGCGGGGGCTTATTGACAGCAGCAGTTGAAGCTGCTGGCCAACCGCCGAAGAAAAATCTTCACTAGAAGCGGGGATGGTATCCTGAAGGGTTCCATCCTCGCATTGTATTGATATGAAGGCAACCCCTATGTCGGCAATCCTGTGCAAGTCTTCCAGGGAAGGGTAGACGTAGAAGAAATTGTAGTCATCCCTTGTCTGGATGAGATTAATCTCGGAGCCGTCACGGAGGATGAATTTTACTGGAGCGTCATAGGGTATGTGATGCTTTGAATTGGTGCCGATAACAACGGCAAGATCAAGGTCCTCCTTGCCCGAATTCTTGTAATACAGGTGGGAAAGGAGCACGTTGTAGTCCATGCTGGCGCCGCGGGCGACGATGGGATTGGCGGCCGTGAGGACACTGCCGGCATTGTCTGTATGGGAGGCTATGGTGGCCGTCAGGTCAATTGTGGAATCGGCCGCCTTGAGGATGGCTTCGCAGTGGGATTTGAGGAGCTTTGCAAATTCATCCTGGGCAAATGAGGCCTGGACATAATCGTCCGGGTTCCAGCCGGTCACAAGGTCTATGGACTTTACTCCACGGACCATCTTTTCCATGTCAGATGGCTCTGCAGCGTACTTGAGGCGGTTTATGAAAGTTCCGTCCTCCAGGCGTCTTTTGGTAGCTGAATCCTGGCCGATCTGCTCCAGGCGCAGGAACTTCCCGCCGGGAAGGGTGGCGGACATCTTCACGCCCTTGGGCGCCACCACGGACTCTTTCTGGATGAGATTGATGTAGAGAAGATACATGGAAGACCCGTCAGGGAATCCCACCAGCTCCACCCTGACTTCTGAGGGAATATCTGCCAGTTTGAAGGCCTCATATTCCGTGGAAATATGCGTAAAACCGCCGCTACGGTAGTTTGTACGGACTTGCTGAGAAAATGCGCTGCAGCAGACAAGGGCTGCAAGGATGCTTAAAAATGCTCTTTTCATAATGTCAAATTCCACTGCAAATATACACTTTCTGTACCAAATAGCCGCACGCTTTACGGATTCAATTAATTTTTGTAAATTTGTAGGCTAAAAATAGAATTTTTAAAACTAAAGATATAGCTATGAAGAGATTTTTCCTCTCCTTCCTTATGATCCTGGTGTCCGTCCTGGCAGTGGCTCAGTCGGCATCAATGCTTTCAATGGCACGCGCAGAACTTGACAAGCGTGGCCTTTCAGAGGCAGAGGTCCGTACCCGTCTTATGCAGGAGGGTATAGACCCGGAAGCCATCCCCCCGTCAGACTACCCCAAGTATCAGGGCCGCGTGATGGCAATCCTCAATGAGATGCAGGCAGAGAAGGCTGCAGAGAATCAGGCTGCCACCGTTGCCGGAGACACCGTTGCAGTTGCCGATGCCAATCCTACCGTCATTGAGGTGGGCCCTGTATCGGCCGATGACGTTCCCCAGACAACCATAGGTGAAGCGGCCGCAGAAAGCGCCCTTGAGGAGGCCCTTGAGGAGGCAAATGTTTCTCCTACTGCCGGCAATGACATTTACGGCCATTCTATATTCACCGGTAAATCCCTGGACGTTTTCCGCACCACTGACGGTGCCCAGGCTCCGGATACTTACATCCTTGGAGAAGGGGATGAGGTACATATCTCCATCTTCGGCTCATCCCAGACAGAAATCCACCAGAGGATATCTCCGGACGGCTCTATCCAGCCCGCCGGTTCCACCAAGATCTTCCTCAAGGGAATGACTCTTGCCCAGGCCCGTGCCGCCATCCGCAGCAAGCTGTCCCATCACTATTCCTTCCGTCCGGACCAGATTGCTGTTACCATCACCACGGCACGTACCATCACTGTGAGCATCTTCGGTGAGGTTGGTGTGCAGGGTGGTTTCACCCTCAGCGCCCTCAACACTGCGTTCAACGCCCTGGCAGCAGCCGGCGGCCCCACGGCACAGGGTTCCATCCGTAACATCCAGCTTTCACGTGCCGGTAAAACCAGCCGCCTGGACCTTTACCAGTATATGACAAACCCCACCTCCGGTCTTCCCTATGACCTCCAGAACAACGATGTAATCTTTGTCCCTATCTCCCAGAAGATAGTAAGCATTGAAGGTGGTGTCAAGCGCCCCATGAGGTATGAGATGGTTGAGGGAGAAGACCTTGCCAAACTCATTGAATATGCCGGCGGCCTTACGTATGACGTATATCCTGAGTTTGTCCAGATTGAGCGCCATATGGACGGTGAGATAAGCTATCAGGAATACAAGCTCAAATCTGTTATGGACGGTAACCAGAAAGTTTCCCTTGAGCCCGGTGACATTGTGAGGATTAAATCGGCTGCACGTCCGCTTGAGAACTTTGTGACAATCAAAGGTGACGTCTACTACGGCGGCAACTTTGACTATGATGAGAACAAGAGCCTCAAGACCCTCATTGAAAAGGCAGAACTCAAATACACCGCCCGCAAGGACTATGTGTTTGTTGAGCGCACAAGCCCTGATGAGACAGTTGAGGTTCTTACCGTTCCTTTCCCCGGAGAAAACGGCAATCCGGACTTCAAGCTGGAGCAGCGGGACGTAGTGACCGTGCTGGCCCTTGACAGCTATCTTGAGAAATGGACAGTAGGCGTAAGCGGGGAAGTACGCAACCCCTTTGAACGCACATTCGGCCTCAACGACGTAATGACCCTTGGCCAGGCAGTTGAGCTTGCCGGCGGTCCCAGCCACAGCGCCCGCACGGACTTTGTTTACGTAGAACGTACCCGTCCGGACCAAACAGTTGAGATACTCACTCTCCCGTTCCCTGAAAAGGACTCCGAAAGCTACAACTTCCCCCTGCAGGCAAAGGACCAGATCCGCGTCCTCAGCCTCACCTCCTTCCGTGACGTGGACCAGATCTCCGTCCAGGGCCAGGTTCGCGCCCCGTTCACCCGCAGCTTCAGCCTCAACGACAGAATGACCGTGAGTCAGGCCATAGAATACGCAAACGGCCTTAAGCCCAGCGTGTTCCCTGTAGCATATATCACCCGCACGGATATCACCAACCCTGAAAAGAAGGAGTATATCCGCGTAGACCTTAACAAGGACGGAGAAACCCTCCTCCAGCCCGGTGATGTCCTGAACGTATATGACAACACCACTTTCACCAACATCGGTGAGATTCGCATTAGCGGCGCCGTGAAGAATTCCGTGGGCGTCACATATGATCCTTCAGTCACAGTGCATGACCTCATCATGATGGCCGGCGGCTTTGCAGTGGGTGCGGCATATGACAAGGTGCAGGTGTTCCGCGTGAATATCTCCAAGAGCGAGGAAGTACAGTACGACCTAATTACCCTTGCCGTGGATGAGGACTACAATCCCATTGACAAGAACTTCGTCCTTCAGCCTTATGACCACATCGTGGTGCGTATGACCCCCAACTTTGCCACAGACCGCGTAGTTGAGATCAATGGCCGCGTAAGGTATCCCGGCGTATATGTCCTTAATGATTCCCGTACCCAGCTCTCTGAAATCATCAAGATGGCCGGCGGTCTTCTTGACGACGCAGACCCTTATGCCAGCCTCTTCCGTACGTATCGCAACCGCGGTCGTATCGGCATAGATCTCAAGAAGGCCAAGAAACATCCCAGGAACATGAAGCATGACCCTATCCTCATGGCAGGTGATGTCCTTAACATCAACCGTCAGGAGAATACCGTCATCATCCGTCCTGTCGGTACCCTTATGAACCAGTATGTTGCAGAGGACTTTGTGAGCGACCAGAAGAATATAGTGTTCAAGGGCCGTCACACCGCAGCATGGTACATTAAGAATTACGCCGGCGGCTTTGACAAGTATGCCGACAGAAAGAGCGTAACCGTCACCCTACCCAACAACCAGTCCAAGGGTACCAAGCAGTTCATCTTCCGCGCCACGCCTATCGTGGAGCCCGGCAGTGTCATCACCCTCAAGATGAATCAGGACAAGATAGATAACCGAAAGCGCAAGATAGAGGAGCCCAAGACCAAGGTGGACTTTGAGACCGTGGCCGCCAAGACACTGTCTTCAGTAACGTCAATCATTTCCGTGGTCATCCTGTCCAGGAACCTCCTCAGGACTTCAAATTAGAGCACTTATGGACCAGAACAATCAGTATAACAATCCCATGGTGGAAGAGGAGGAAGGCATTGACATAATGGCTCTTGTGAGGAACCTTTGGGAAGGCCGCAAAACCATCCTCATCGTTACCGGCATCTTCATCGTCCTGGGTCTTGTGGCCGCTATCACTATGAAGCGTACATACACCGTGTCCACCACCATGGTGCCTCAGATGAGCTCTTCTAGGAATTCTTCCCTGGCTTCCCTGGCATCCCTGGCCGGCATGGACCTTGGCATGACCCAGACCTCGGAGCTTTCCCCTCTGGTATATCCCCAGATTGTGTCCAGCGTTCCTTACAGGGTGGAGCTCATGCACGCCCCGCTTCATTTTGAGAAGGCCGACACCGCAGTGTCCCTCCTCACCTATGCAAAGGATTACATGAAGCCAGGCTTTTTCGCCACGGTGAAAAAATACACTATCGGCCTCCCTTTCCTTCTGCTTTCCAAACTCAGTAAGCCAAAGGATATTACACTTCCTGAAGGTTGGGAACCGGGAGCCGACAATGCAGAGCCAAGGCCTTATACCGTCTCCAAGGATGAGGAAAAGATGCTCCGTTATCTTGGCGGCGCCGTAAACCTTGCCGTAGATAAGAAGGAGGGCTATCTTACTCTCACCGTAATGGGCATGGAACCCGTCCAAACTGCAGACCTTGCCATCAAGGCACAGGAACTTCTGCAGAAGGAAGTTACCCGTTTCCGCACGCAGAAAGCTGCCGATGAACTCAAATACATTCAGGAACGCTATGAAGAGGTGAAGAAAGAGGCGGAATCCTATCAGGCCGCCCTTGCCGTTCTTACAGACCGTTCCCAGAATATGACCACCTCCCGTGCTAGGCTTGAGCGTGAGCGGCTCCAGGCAAAATATGCAGTTGCCAGCTCCGTTTATACAGAACTTGCAAAGCAGTTGGAAACTGCCAAGATGAAGGTGAAGAGGGATACCCCCATCCTTACCGTAGTCCAGCCTGTCACCGTCCCCACCAAACCGTCCAACAGCAGGGCCAAGACCCTCATCATCTGGACATTCCTGGGCGGCATCCTGGGTTGCGGCATAGTCCTTGGCAAGCAGTACTGGCCCAAGGTTAAGGAAATGTTCCAAACTCCTGAAGATAAGGAAGAGAACTGATGCAGCCCCTAGCCGTCTTCTCAGTAAATCTTGTCTCAGACAATCTGTTGCTCCTGGCTTCCGTCCTGGTGTTTGTAGCTGTGCTCATCACCAAAGTTGGCGTAAAGCTGGGAGCGCCTTCACTCCTTCTGTTCCTGCTCCTGGGTATGGCAGTTGGCCGTGAAGGCCTGGGACTCAACTTTGAAGACTACGAGATAGCAGAATCAATCGGCCATTTTGCAATGACCGTAATTCTGTTTACGGGCGGCTTTGAGACCATCCTCCATGAAACCAAGCCCGTGATGAAAAAGGGCATAATGCTCTCTACCGTGGGCATTTGCATCACGGTTATCCTCACCGGCTTTTTCATCTATTTTGCAACCGGGCGCATCATTGCCGATACAGGAGTGTCCATCCTTGCATGCTTCCTTGTTGCGGCCGTGATGAGCTCTACGGACTCCACGTCCGTGTTCTCCGTCCTTAACGGCAAGCGCCTGAGTCTTAGAAGCAACCTTGCCCCCCTCCTGGAGCTGGAATCCGGAAGCAATGACCCCGTGGCATACATCCTCACCATCCTCATGGTGAAATTCATGACTGAGCCTTCCCTTCAGGGCCTGAGCACCTGGGTGGGCGCGCTTGCGGGCATCATTGTGGTTCTTATCCAGATCCTTGTAGGCGTTGCGGTTGGCTTCGGCGTTGGCTTCGGCGCCAAATGGCTCCTTTCAAAGATAAGGCTTGAGAACAACTCCCTTATGGGCATCCTGGTCCTTAGCACAGGCTTCTTTGCCAACGGCCTTGCATCCCTCCTTGGCGGCCAGGGCCTCCTTTCAATCTACATTGCTGCAGTAATCATATCCAATAAGGCCGATATCCCCCGCAAGAAGGAGATAGCCAAGTTCTTCGACGGAATCACCTGGATAATGCAGCTTGCCATGTTCCTTATCCTGGGACTCCTTGCGCGCCCCTCCAGCATGGTACAGGTGGCACTTCCAGCCATCCTTACAGGCCTTTTCCTCCTCTTCGTGGCAAGGCCTGCCAGCGTGTTCCTCACCCTGGCTCCGTTCAAGGGAGTCAAGTTCAAGGAGAAGCTCTTTGTGTCATGGGTGGGCCTGAAGGGCGCCGGCCCCATCCTCTTTGCCCTCTACCCTGTGGTTCATGAGGTCCAGGGCGCAGGAGACATATTCAACGTGGTGTTCATCGTGAGCCTGATGTCCCTCATCCTTCAGGGCATGTCCCTCACTCCGGTAGCAAAATGGCTCAACCTCTCCTACCCTGAAGATCCTGAGGTGGAGAGCTTTGGAATGGAACTTCCGGAAGAGATGGGAATGCTGTCAGACCACATTGTCACCCCGGACGATCTATCGGCCGGAAAGACCCTCCGCGAGCTACACCTTCCCCACGGTATCCGCGTAATGATGGTAAAGCGTGAAGGGAAGTTCCTGGTGCCCCATGGCAGCATGGAGCTCATGGAAGGGGACCACCTTATAATTGTAATGGGAGAAAGCGACGACTGATATGAAAAAGAAACTAT
>OMQK01000152.1 GCA_900313205.1 uncultured Bacteroidales bacterium
AGCAGTACAACAAAGCAACAGGAAACGGTCCAGATGTAATCAATTTCACCCAGTTTCCCGTCCGGAATTTCATTACTACTGTATCAGGGAATTCGGTGGTGACAGATTCTGCGGCAGGGGGTACGGCGCTTGCCTCTGGCGTAAAGACATACAATAGCGCCGTAGGAGTGGATCTTGACGGTAACCCTGTTTCCTGTCTCACGGAGTGGGCCAGCGAAGCCGGTTACGGTACAGGAATCATCACAACCGTGGGAATCAATCATGCCACTCCGGCCTGTTTTATCTCTCACACCTCCGTCCGTGGGAATTACGAGGATATCTCCACCCAGTTCATGTCGGCCCCAGTGGATTTTGCCGCCGGCGCAGGTTTCATTATGAACAGGAGAACGGAACGCACTCCTGAGTATTATGAAAAAATGGCCGAAGATTCCGGAATTACCATTCTGAGGGGGCCTGAATTTGACGGCGTTGAGGATATTGACGGCCGTGTCCTATGCCTAAGCGGCAAGCAACAGGAGAATCTTTCTTGTGCAATTGACCGTAAGGAGGGTGACACCCAGCTCTCTGATTTTGTGAATGCGGGTATTGCATATCTTGAAAAGCACTTTGGCAAGAAAGGCTTCTTTGTGATGATTGAGGGAGGAATGATAGACTGGGCCTGCCATGGAACGGATGCTGCAACAGCTTTCCAGGAGCTTACGGATATGGCTTACTCCGTGGATATTGCACTGGAATTCCTTAACCGCCACCCCAAGGAAACCCTCATCGTTATCACTGCAGACCACGAGACCGGTGGCCTTATGATAGGCTCTGGAAAATACGAGACCCACCCCGAGCGCCTTGCTTTCCAGAAAGCATCGGCTCCCGTAATTACAGATATGTTCCGTGAAGAATTCTTCCCCGAGGAAGAACCCTATGAGACCCCGTCATGGGAAGATGTTAAGGAATTTTTTGCCGATAAACTAGGCCTTTGGGACAAGGTGGACGTTTCCTCAAAGGATGAGGCTGCACTTAAGGAAGTGTACAACAAGACCTTCGGAAAGGGCGGCAACAGAAACCTTTCTTCCGAGAACCTGTACTCTGTGAACTACAAGATTGTGGATGAGGCGGTTAAATGCCTTGACCGCGCAGCCGGCTACCGCTTTAGTTACGGCTCACACTCCGGTTCTCCCGTGGGGCTATACGTGACCGGCGCCGGCCATGAGGCGTTCAGGGAGGTCAGGGACAATGCGGAGATTGCTCCTCTCATAGCAAAACTTGCCGGATATGCCCGTTGAATGGAATTACCTTATTATCAATAATTTATATAAAAACCCCTATGTCATTTAACATAGGGGTTTTTGCTTAAGTGACTAAGTATTAAGCCGTTCCATTCAACGGGCTTCCTTCTTCTGCGGATCTTTGAACAGAATCCAGAAGAGGATGGCAACCACAAGGGCGTAACCTGCAAAGATGTACCAGGCGTTGGGCCAGGCGGCGGGGTTCTCAAACACGCCCACTGAATCCACCACTGCACCGGCGGCAAGGGTGCCGATGGTTGCACCGAAACCGTTTGTCATCATCATGAACAGTCCCTGCGCGCTGGAGCGGATGTCCACTGCGGCGTTCTGCTCAACGTAGAGGGAACCGGAGATGTTGAAGAAGTCGAAGGCCATACCGTAGACTATGCAGCTGAGGATGAACAGCAGAACGCCGGGCATGGCGGGGTTGCCAAGGCCGAACAGGCCGAATCGAAGCACCCATGCGAACATGGAGATGAGCATAACCTTCTTGATGCCGAACCTCTTCATGAAGAAGGGGATAAGGAGGATACAGAGGGTCTCTGAAGCCTGAGAGATGGCTATGAGGGCGTTGGAGTTCTTGACGGCGAAGGTATCTGCATAAGCCGGATTGGCGGCAAATGATCCAAGGAAGGTATTTGCGTAACCGTTTGTGATCTGGAGGGATGCGCCAAGAAGCATTGAGAATATGAAGAAGATGGCAAACTGGCCGTCCTTGAAAAGGGTGAAGGCCTTAAGGCCGAATGCCTCTGCGAAGGACTGTTTGCCACCGGCCTTGTTCACGGGGCAGGACGGCATTGTGAGAGAGTAGGCGCACATCACAAGCGACAGGATGCCGGAAGAGAGCAGCTGGGTGAAGGTTTCCTGCATGCGGACTCCCTTGATGGAAAGGAAGTTAGTGAGGAGCATGCTGCAGATAAAGCCGATGGTTCCGAACACACGGATGGGCGGATAATCCTTCACGGGATCCATCCCTTCCTTTGAGAGGGCATTGTATGCCACGGAGTTTACAAGGGCGATTGTGGGCATGAAGAATGCCACACTTAGGCTGTAGAGCACAAACAGGGGAGCGAATTCAACCACGTTCCCTGCCATCATGCAGTATGCGCCTGCGCCAATCATGAAGATGCCGGCAAGGCCGTGGCACAGCGCCAGGACCTTCTGGGCTTCCATCTTGCGGTCTGCGAGGATACCCATGAGGGTGGGCATGAAGATGGAAACAATTCCCTGCATTGCAAAGAACCACTTGATCTGGGGACCAAGGCCGATATTACCAAGATAACGGCCCAGGGAAGTGAGGTACGCTCCCCAAACGGCAAATTCAATGAAGTTGAGCACTGCCAGCTTCACCTGGATTGGCTTGATTTGAAATTTCATAGATTATAGATTATTTGTTATTAGTCACAGGTTCATCATACAAAAGTACGAAATTTTCCGTATTTTTGCAGGGATGTTTGAATTTAAATTACAGGCTACGGACACTCAGTCGGCCGCAAGGGCCGGAGTCATTTCCACGGACCACGGGGAAATAAGGACTCCCATCTTCATGCCGGTGGGCACGGTCGGCTCCGTGAAGGGAGTGTATCACAAGGACTTAGAGGCCGATATCAAGGCCCAGATCATCCTTGGAAATACATACCACCTTTATCTGAGGCCTGGTCTTGATACCCTCCGCAAGGCGGGCGGCCTGCATAAGTTCGAGCATTGGGACAGGCCCATCCTCACGGACAGCGGCGGTTTCCAGGTGTTCTCCCTGGCCCCCATCCGTAAGCTCACGGAAGAAGGCTGTAAGTTTTCCTCCCACATAGACGGCTCCAAGCACATCTTCACCCCGGAAAACAACGTTGATACACAGCGCATAATTGGGGCCGATATAATCATGGCCCTTGACGAGTGCTGCCCCGGAGACGCCGATGAACGCTATGCCGCAAAATCCCTGAAACTCACTCAGGGCTGGCTGGAGCGCTTTGCAAGGCATTTTGATGAGACGGAGCCGCTCTACGGATACTCCCAGACTATGTTCCCCATCATCCAGGGCTGCGTGTATCCGGACCTCAGGAAACGCGCCGTGGAGCATGCCCTCACTCTGGATAACGCCAACCGCGGCGGCTACGCCGTAGGCGGCCTTGCGGTAGGGGAGCCCACTGAGAAGATGTATGAGATGCTGGAGATAACCTGCCCGCTTCTTCCCGCCGGGAAGCCCCGTTACCTAATGGGCGTAGGCACCCCGGCAAACATCCTTGAAGGCATAGCGCGCGGTATAGACATGTTCGACTGCGTGATGCCCACCCGCAACGGCCGCAATGGAATGCTATTCACATGGAACGGCATAATGAACATGCGCAATTCCAAGTGGACGGACGATTTCACCCCTCTGGACCCTTGCGGCACTTCATTTGTAGACAGTTACTACACCCGCGCGTACATACATCACCTGTTTATTGCAAAGGAGATGTTTGCCGCCATGGTGGCCTCCGAACATAACCTTGCCTTCTACCTGGACCTTGTCACAAAGGCCCGTGAGCACATTGAGGCAGGGGATTTCACGGCCTGGAAAAACGCAGTTCTCCCTAAACTCACGCAGCGCTTATGAACTGGGGACTGAAGAAACTGGACTGGTACATAATCAAGAAGTTCCTGGTGACATTCTTCATGGCACTGCTCCTTCTTGCGGTCATAATCGTGATCTTCGACGTAAGTGAGAAGATTGAGGATTTCGTGCGAAAGGATGCTCCCATGAAGGAAATCTTCCTGGATTACTACCTTGGATTCATCCCGTACTTCATGAACATGTATTCTCCCATGTTCGTGTTCCTTACCGTTATCTTCTTCACCTCCAAGATGACCCAGGACTCGGAGGTGGTGGCAATGCTCTCAAGCGGCATCTCGTTCCACCGCCTCATGGTGCCGTACCTTGTATCGGCCGTCTTCATCATGTTCCTGTCCATGGGCCTTGGAATGTGGGTTATCCCTCACCAGGTGGGCCGCAAGGTGGATTTCGAGCAGAAGTACATCCCCCGTATGAAGGTGAAGATCGGCCACGATATGCACTACAAACTGGAGAACCAATTTTAACAATTTCCACATCATCAAATATAGTTTCA
>OMQK01000003.1 GCA_900313205.1 uncultured Bacteroidales bacterium
GTGGGAAGACGAGATGAACCTGGTGGCCAAGATGGGCGCCGAGGGCATCTACGACCTGCTCAAGGAAATCGACGTGGACGAGCTGGGCCGCGACCTTCGCCGCCAGATGCGTTCGGAAGGCTCTCAGCAGCGCAAGGCAGACGTCCTCAAGCGTCTGAGCGTCGTGAAGTGGTTCCAGGAGTCCAAGGATGTGAACCGTCCGGAATGGATGATCATGAAGGTGATTCCCGTCACTCCTCCGGACCTGCGCCCGCTGGTTCCGCTGGATGGCGGCCGTTTCGCCACTTCGGACCTGAACGACCTTTACCGTCGTGTGATCATCCGCAACAACCGTCTTAAGAAACTCATCCAGATCCAGGCCCCCGAGGTTATCCTGCGCAACGAAAAGCGTATGCTGCAGGAGGCTGTGGACAGCCTGTTCGACAACTCCAAGAAGAGTTCCGCCGTCAAGAGCGAGAGCAACCGTGCGCTCAAGTCCCTGTCCGATTCCCTCAAGGGTAAGCAGGGCCGCTTCCGTCAGAACCTCCTGGGTAAGCGTGTAGACTACAGCGCCCGTTCGGTTATCGTCGTCGGTCCGGAACTCAATATGCACGAGTGCGGTCTGCCTAAGTTCATGGCTGCCGAGCTGTACAAGCCCTTCGTGATCCGCAAGCTCATCGAGCGCGGCATCGTGAAGACGGTCAAATCGGCCAAGAAGATCGTGGACCGCAGGGATCCCGTCATCTGGGACATCCTTGAGAACGTGATGAAGGGTCATCCGGTGCTCCTCAACCGTGCACCTACCCTGCACCGTCTGGGTATCCAGGCCTTCCAGCCCCGTATGATCGAGGGTAAGGCCATCCAGCTGCATCCTCTTGCCTGTACCGCTTTCAACGCAGACTTCGACGGTGACCAGATGGCTATCCATCTGCCCCTCGGAAACGCTGCAATCATGGAGGCACAGCTCCTCATGCTGGGCTCCCACAACATCCTCAACCCGGCCAACGGAAGCCCTATCACCGTTCCTTCACAGGATATGGTTCTGGGTCTTTATTACATCACCAAGGAGCGCCCCGGCGCAAAGGGTGACGGCCTGAGCTTCTACGGCCCCGAGGAAGTTATCATCGCCTATGACGGCAAGGTAATCGATATGCACGCCCCCATCAAGGTCCGCCTGCCCAAGGACAAGCAGGACCTCAGCAAGGGCTACGAGATGGTGAAAACCACCGCCGGACGCATCATCGTGAACCAGTTCATGCCCGACGAGGTTCCGTACGTGAATGAGGTACTGGGTAAGAAAGCCCTCCGTACCGTCATCACGGACGTTATCAAACACACCGGTGTCACCCGCACGGCCAAGTTCCTTGACGACATCAAGAACCTTGGCTATGACCAGGCATTCCGCGCCGGTATCTCATTCAACCTTGGCGACGTTCTTGTTCCTCAGGAGAAGACCGGTCTCATAGAGAAAGGTTACTCCGAGGTAGAAAGCATCAAAGCAAACTATGCGATGGGCTTCATCACCAACAACGAGCGTTACAACAAGGTCATTGACCTCTGGACCTCCATCGACAACCAGCTCACATCCGTGGTTAAGAAGCAGATCTCCGCAGATCAGCAGGGCTTCAACCCCGTGTACATGATGCTGGATTCCGGTGCCCGTGGTTCAACCCAGCAGATCAAGCAGCTCTGCGGTATGCGTGGCCTTATGGCCAAGCCCCAGAAGAGCGGCGCAGCTGGTGCAGAGATCATTGAGAACCCTATCGTGTCCAACCTGAAAGAGGGTATGACCGTGCTGGAGTACTTCATCTCCACCCACGGTGCCCGTAAGGGTCTGGCCGATACCGCCCTCAAGACCGCTGATGCAGGTTACCTCACCCGCCGTCTTGTGGACGTTTCCCACGATGTAATCATCACCGAGGAAGACTGCGGCACCCTCCGCGGCCTCATCGCAACCGCCATCAAGAACAAGGATGAGGTTGTTGAATCCCTTGGTGAGCGCATCCTTGGCCGTACTTCCGTACACGACATCTTCAACCCTCTCACAGGAGAGCTTATCATCGCAGCCGGCGAGGAAATCCGCGAGGATGTAGCCGCCCTCATCGATACCCTCCCCATCGAGCAGGTTGAAATCCGCAGCGTTCTCACCTGCGAATCCCGTAAGGGTGTGTGCGCAAAGTGCTACGGCCGCAACCTGGCTACCAGCCGTATGGTTGAAACCGGTGAGGTTGTTGGCGTTATCGCCGCACAGTCCATCGGTGAACCTGGTACCCAGCTTACCCTCCGTACATTCCACGTCGGTGGTACCGCGTCCGGCTCTGTGGCCGACAACACCATCGTCTCCAAGTATGAAGGTAAGCTTCAGTTCGAAGAACTCCGTACCATCGACAGGGTCAATGAAGACGGCAGCGTGAACCCCGTTGTGGTGTCCCGTATGACGGAACTCCGCATTGTGGACGAGCGCACCGGCATGACCTATTCCCAGTACGACATCCCTTACGGTTCAACGCTGTACTTCAAGGACGGCGCTTCCGTGAAGAAGGGAGACCTCATCTGCGAATGGGATGCCTACAACGCCACCACCATCGTTGAAACCGCCGGTATCGTACGCTTCCAGAACATGATTGAAGGCGTCACTTTCAATGAGGAAAGTGCCGATGAGTTTGCAACCAATACGGACAAGGTTATCATCGAAAGTAAGGACAAGACCAAGACTCCCGAAATGCTTATCGTCGATGATAAGGGTGTCATCCTCCGTCAGTACAACCTGCCTGTGGGTGCACACATCATGATCAACGACGGCGAGAGCGTGAAGATCGGCGATGTTATCATCAAGATCCCCCGCGCTATCGGCAAGGCATCCGATATCACCGGCGGTCTGCCGCGTGTTACGGAGCTCTTCGAGGCCCGTACTCCTTCCAACCCCGCTATTCTCTCAGAGATAAACGGTGAGGTTCTCATGGGCAAGGTCAAGCGCGGTAAGCGTGAGATCATCGTGAAGAACCGCAGTGGCAAGGAGTGCCACTACGAGGTTCCTACCACCAAGCAGATCCTGGTTCAGGAGAACGACTACGTGAAGGCCGGTACCCGTCTCTCCGACGGCGGCACTTCTCCTACCGACATCCTGAACATCCTTGGTCCGGTGAAGGCTCAGGAGTACATTGTCAATGAGATTCAGGCCGTGTATCGCTTGCAGGGTGTGAAGATCAATGACAAACACTTCGAGATCATTGTCCGCCAGATGATGCGCAAGGTCCAGATCGGAGATCCCGGAGACACCGAATTCCTCCCGGAGGAACTGGTGGACAAGTGGGAGTTCATGGACCGCAACGACGAAATCTTCGGCAAGTACTATGTAGAAGATGCTGGAGACAGCGCACGCTTTGAGGAAGGTGACATTATTTCTGCACGTGACCTCCGCGGAGAGAATGCCTCTCTGGAGCGTCAGGGTGCAAAGCTTATCGCCGCCCGTCCCGCAAAGCCTGCTACGGCCTCACAGGTGCTGCAGGGTATCACCCGCGCCGCCCTCAAGACCGGCTCCTTCATCAGTGCTGCTTCCTTCCAGGAAACCACCAAGGTCCTTTCAGAGGCCGCTATCCGCGCCCGCGTGGATAACCTCGAAGGCCTGAAGGAAAACGTCATCTGCGGCCATCTGATTCCTGCAGGTACCGGCCTCAGCCGCTACCAGGACATCATCGTGGGTTCCAAGACGGAAACCATGGCAGCTCTCTCAGAGCTCTAAACCGTCTTGACAATCATTCAGGAGGCAGCCCGCAAGGCTGCCTCCTTTTTCATTGAAAATACTGCAAAAAACCGTATATTTGTAAGTTATAAAAAGGGATTCTATGAGACCGTTATATCTTACAAATACGCTTACCCGCACTAAGGAACTCTTCAAGCCCATCCATGAGGGACATGTGGGAATGTACGTCTGCGGCCCCACCGTGTACGGAGACGCGCACCTTGGGCATGCCCGTCCGGGTGTTACCTACGACGTCCTGTTCCGCCTACTGAAGGAACTGGGCTACAAGGTCCGCTATGTGCGTAATATCACGGACGTAGGGCATCTGGAGCATGATGCCGATGAAGGAGAAGACAAGATAGCAAAGAAAGCCCGTCTGGAAGAGCTGGAGCCCATGGAGGTGGTCCAGTACTACACTGAGCGCTACCATGAAGCCATGCGTCTCCTTGGCTGCCAGTCCCCGTCCATAGAGCCCCGCGCATCAGGGCACATCATTGAGCAGATAGAGACCATCAAGAAGATCCTCGCCGCCGGATATGCCTATGAGAGCAACGGCAGCATCTACTTTGATGTCCAGAAATACAACCGTGACCATAATTACGGCATTCTCTCCGGCCGAACCCTTGAGGCCACCCTCGAAGGCACCCGCAGCCTTGACGGCCAGAGCGATAAACGTGCTCCCTACGACTTTGCCCTTTGGAAAAAGGCGGAGCCCGAGCATATCATGCGCTGGCCTTCACCCTGGGGAGACGGTTTCCCCGGCTGGCACCTTGAGTGCTCCGTGATGGGTGAGAAGTATCTTGGATACGAGTTCGATATCCACGGCGGCGGGATGGACCTTATGTTCCCTCACCATGAGTGCGAAATTGCCCAGAACGTGGCCTCCCGCGGCACCCGCGGCGTTCACTACTGGGTCCATAACAATATGATCACCATCAACGGCCAGAAGATGGGAAAGAGCCTTGGAAACTTCATCACGCTGCCTCAGCTCTTTGCAGGGGAGCATGAAAAGCTCACCCAGGCCTACACCCCCATGACCGTGAGGTTCTTCATCCTTCAGGCCCATTATCGCAGCACCCTTGACTTCTCCAACGAGGCCCTCCAGGCCGCGGAGAAGGGCCTTTCCCGCCTTATGGCCGCCTGGAAAGAGATTGCCGGTCAAGCCGGCAATGACGCCACCGGCCCCGCCTCCGTCATACCCGGCCCCGACCGGGTATCTCCTGAGGTCCATGCCATCATAGACGCCGTGTGGGATGCCCTCTGCGACGACCTCAATACGCCCATCGCCATCGCCCATCTCTTTGACGCCGTTAAGCTCATCAATGGCGGCAAGTTATCGGCCGATGACAAGGACGCCCTTGCTCAGCTCTTTGACCAGGTTGTGGGCAAAGTCCTTGGTCTCCAGGAAGAGGGCGCCGGCGCCTCCGGTAAGGCCGATAAAGCCCTGGAAGGCGTTATGGGCCTTGTCCTTGAAGCCCGAAAGAAGGCCCGCGAGGAAAAGAACTGGGCGGAAAGTGACCGCATCCGTGACACACTTGCCTCCTTTGGAATTACCGTAAAGGACACCAAGGAAGGCGCCACCTGGACCCTGGAATAGTATGTTAAAGTTTATCTCCTGGAACGTAAACGGCCTCAGGGCCGTTGCAGGCAAAGGTTTTGCCGATATTTTCACGGAACTTGACGCCGACTTTTTCTGCCTGCAGGAAACAAAGATGCAGGCTGGGCAGCTGGACCTTGAGTTCCTTGGCTATGAGTCCTACTGGAATTATGCCGATAAAAAAGGCTATTCCGGCACCGCCGTCTACACAAAGCACACTCCGCTCAGCGTCCGTTACGGCATGGGTGTTGATGAGCACGACCACGAGGGCCGTCTCATTACCCTTGAATACAAGGATTTCTTCCTGGTATGCGCATACGTTCCAAACTCCCAGGACGGCCTTAAGAGGCTGGATTACAGAATGAGGTGGGAGGATGACCTTAGGGCTTATTTATCGGCACTCCCAAAGCCCGTTGTGTTCTGCGGAGACCTCAATGTGGCGCATGAGGAGATAGACCTTAAAAACCCCTCCACAAACCATTTCAATGCAGGTTTCTCCGATGAAGAGCGCGGAAAATTCACTGAGCTTCTTGCCGCCGGTTTCATTGACACCTGGCGCTTTCAGCACCCCTCGGACGTAAAGTATTCCTGGTGGAGCTACCGTATGAACGCCCGTGAGAGGAACGCAGGGTGGCGCATAGACTACTTTGTGGTCTCCGAGTCCCTCCGTGAGCGCATTGTCTCTACGGAAATCCACAATGAGATCTTCGGGTCAGACCACTGCCCCGTGGAATTATGTATAGACCTATGATCCTTATAGACGGAAAACAGATATCGGCCTCCCTTAAGGAGAGCATCAGAGAGCAGGTGGCGTTGTTGCCGGAAAAATACGGCCGTGTGCCGCACCTTGTGGTTGTAAGGGTGGGGGAAGACCCTGCCAGCGTGGTGTACGTGCGTAATAAGGCCAAAGCCTGCGAGGCCTGCGGCATCCGTAACACCACAATCGTTCTCCCGGAGGAAACGTCAGAATCGGCCCTTCTTGAGAAGATTTACGCCCTTAATGCCGATGATTCCGTAGACGGCATCCTTGTCCAGCTTCCGCTGCCGGGGCATATCTCGGAGGCAAAGGTCATAGAGACCATCGCCCGTGAAAAGGACGTTGACGGCTTCCATCCCCTCAACGTGGCTGGCCTGTGGCAGAAAACCCCTCATATGGCCCCCTGCACGCCTTCCGGCATAATGAAGCTCCTGGAGGCCGTGGGTGTGGATCCCAAGGGCAAGAGGGCGGTCGTTATCGGCCGAAGCAATATAGTGGGCCTTCCTGTTGCAAAGATGCTCCTGGATGCCAACGCAACCGTCACTACATGTCACACCCGCACCGTGGATATGCCCTCCGTCACCCGTGAGGCCGATATCCTGGTAGTAGCCGCCGGCCGCCCCAAGATGGTCACAGCCGATATGGTAAAGGAAGGTGCTGTGGTGATTGACGTCGGGATGGACCGTGACCCTGAAACCGGGAAGCTATGCGGAGACGTTGACTTTGACGCCGTGGCACCAAAAACTATGGCCATCACGCCCGTTCCCGGAGGAGTTGGGCCGATGACCATAGCCTGTCTTATGGAAAACACCCTTAAGTGTTTCCTTTCCCTTAGAGCTTAACGGCTTTTACAGCGCGATTCTCTGAACGGGGCCGATAAACCTTTCCACGCATAGGTTTGTCTTCTCCGGTTTCGGCAATCTTGCCGTTGCGCATTACAGCGCTTCTGTTTACGTTTGTTTCGCCCTTGGTCCTTACCATGGTTACCTGGACGGGACTTCCGGCGTTGTCAAAGAAGCTCACGGAATCGTTGTTGTAGTAGTGCCAGTTTCCGTTACTTACTTCCTGATACACATATTGCATGCAGAAGAACTTGCCGTCGAAGGTGTCATTGCCCACATCAACTTTTATATTGCAGGGGTTGATGGTAACGTGATCTTCATCCTCCTGCTGTGCATAGGCAAGGTCAATGCCTTCGTCGGGGATAATGTACAGGCCCATTTCTTCCGTAATTCCGTCATAGTCTATTACACCAAGGAACAGTTCATCTACCTTTGCGCCATCAAGGTCTTCGTCTTCATAGGTGGTGAGGTATTGGGAAACAAAGTACATCCTGCCGTCTGAGGGCTCGAAGAAGGTTTCAAGATACTCAAGGTTCATCTGGACCCAGTCAGAGTAGCCTTCCCTTACCTCCCATCCATCCAGACGGTATACCTGGTTGGCTTCCTCCTTGCTGATCTGGATGTCGTAGCTTATACGTCCGTCAGACACAGTCCAGTTTCCAAGCCAGGACAGATACTCTGCGGTGGGTTCCTCTTCCTCTACGTTGAACTTGCAGTAGGTGTATTCACCGGTGATATTCTTCTTGGAATCCAGGCCTATCACAAAGGCGTACCATGTTCCGTGACGGAAACGGCTGAACTGAATCACCTCAGGAGAACCTACATATACGTACTCGGAATTATTGGCCAGCTCGTTTTTGAAGAAAGCAATGACATCTCCTCCGTAAGTTGCGTAATTTGCCTTGTTGATAACACTCACAAGGTACTGCTGGGTTATGGGGATGTTGTTCACGCGGATCTCATCCGTATTTTCGCCGTTCACAACCTTACGCCCCTCATAGGATATCTGCCATGTAGAATTGGGATTTGGTTTCGGGTCTGTCTGGGGATCCGGGGTTGAGGGCTGCTGACCGCTGGGGGTATCCGGCTTTTGGTTTCCTCTGGGGTAATAAGGATCCACACGGGTTCTGCAACCCGTAAGAACTGCGGCCATTACAACGGCCGCCATGAGATATCTGTCAAGTTTCATAGTCTTTCCTCCTATTTTTGCTTTTACAAAGATATACAAAAAAGAGGCCATACGCAACTCCGGCTTCACCGGCACCTGTCCTTTGGACTGTCCTCATCGGCCCTTCCGGTATCTGCCTTTACGTTTGGTTCGTGTGTAGAGCTCAATAAACCCTCGTGGGGCCAACTGCTTGATACGCAGTTGTTTATGCAAAAACGTCTACCGGAATTATCCTAGACGTTTTTGTATAATGTTCTTATATTCAGTAATTTATCTCCACGGCCGTATATGGTGGACCTGGTCCACCAGCCTTCTGTTATCCGTGTTATTTCCGTTTCAGCATCCGTTTCAGTAAATCGGCCTCTGGGATACATCTGAGGCATAGAAATGTGTCATAGTTAAATGTCTTGTCATAGGAAACGTGCTGTAAATAACAAAAAACGGCCTCCTGGATAGTTGTAGGTAGGGTGTAAAATAAACGTTTCCCAGAGTTATGAAACGGATAATTATAATTTCCTTTGCGGTGTGAGAAACAAAAATGGCATATTCTATCACTGTTACCAGCGGCCAATGGACCGTGGCGTAATTTTCTACACTGTTTCTGACCATTTGATATATTTTACGGTTATGTGCATAAGATCTGTTCAATATGCCGTAAAAATAGTGAAATGTGTACAGATGCCAGATCATACGCATCACTCTCTGATTGAGTATGAAGACGGACATTTATCTGCTTTTATTCAGGATGTTACCAGTACATTTTCTCGCGAATACAACAAAGCCCACGGCCGTAAGGGTCCCATGTTTGATACTCCGTTCGGCCGTGCACCCAAAAAGACAGACAAAAGCATCCGTACCAATCTTACGTATCTTGACAACAATCCTGTAGAAAGGAAGCTGGTGGAACTGGCGGAAGATTATAGATGGAACTACCTTGCTTATGCGGTGTCGGATCATCCATTCTCTCCAAAAATTCTCCTTAGGAAAGCTTCGATGCCGCTCAGAAGGGCATTGAAAATGGTTAAAGCCCGCCATTCAAAAGGCCGATACCTTACAGGATCTCTTCTTAGGAGATTGTTTGATTCACTTCCAAACAGGATTGAATGTGAGCAGCTTACGGACTTTATCATCGGCACATATTCTGTTATAGACCACAGGGCTGCCACAAGCTATTTCAAGTCTTATGAAAATGAACTTATCACCGCCCATGCCAATACCGGAAGTGAGTATGACATCAAGGAACATTTTATCGGCCGATCTGATGCTTGTTACATCAAGATGACAAGGGTGCTTCTTGCCTCCGGTCTGGTGAAGGACATACACGATATCTACTCCCTGACACCGGAAGAAAAGCGCAAAGCATTCAGGTATTTGAATGCTAGGATAGATGCTCCGGGGAAGCAGATTGCCGCTTTCCTTCACATTCCTCAAAAACAGGTTTAATCTTTCACAAATTATTCGTAAATTGCAATCAGTAAATTATTATCATTATGGCACTGAACAAAGTTATGCTTATCGGTAACGTTGGAAATGATCCCGAAGTCCGTTACCTTGAATCCAATCCCCAGAATCCCGCAACCAACGCAAAGGTTGCATCCTTCCGTATTGCTACCACAGAGCGTTTCCGTGACCGCAACGGAGAGCTCCGTGAAAACACGGAGTGGCACAGCATTGTTGCATGGCGCAGCAACGCCGATCTTGCAGAAAAGTTCATTCACAAAGGCAGTCAGATCTATGTCGAGGGCAAACTCCGCACACGTCAGTGGACAGATCAGACAGGTGCCAAACGTTTCACCACAGAAGTGGTTGCAGATACTATCCAGCTTCTTGGCAAGCGCCCTGAAGGAGATCAGCAGCAGGGTGGGTACCAGGGCGGTTATGGCGCTCCCGCAGGCGCACCAGTCTCCGCTCCGGCACCGGTTTCAGCACCAGCAGCAACCCCGGCACCAGCTGCAGCCCCTGTGGCAGCACCAGTAGCAGGTCCGGCTCCTGTAGCACCTCAGCCGCAGGTTTCTCCGGACTACCAGGGGCCACTTCCGGCAGCAGAGCCATCAGATGACCTTCCGTTCTAGTTTTTAGCGTGGAGGTAACATTCTGATTATCAGTCTGATACGCAAAAACGTCTGCCGCTTTTCCGACAGACGTTTTTGCATAATGTGTTATAAATCAGGCGTTTATCTCCACGGCCCCAAAGCGGCAGTAAATGCTTGGACCTGGTCCACGGCATTCTTGGACCTGGTCCAGCGCGGTATAGGATGGAAGAGTGAGGTAAGTAGGGCTGCGCTAGAACGCCTCTAGTGCAGAAGGTCTATGGCCCCAAAGACACCAAGGGAGGCGAGGAGCATGATGGCGCCGGCAAGAAGAACCCCCAGGAGTACGTACAAGACGCTTTTCTTGAAGTCCATGTCCAGGATGCTGGCGGCAAGTGTGCCGGTCCAGGCGCCCGTGCCGGGGAGGGGAATTCCCACAAACAGCAGCAGGGCCACATACAGCCCGGCGCCGGCCTTGGCCTCCAGCTTGCGGCCACCCTTCTCTCCTTTCTCAAGGCACCAGCGGCAGAAGCCGCCTATCAGTTTTTTGTCCTTGCCCCAGTCCAGTATACGCCGTGCAAAAAGGAATATGAACGGCACGGGTAGCATGTTTCCCAGCACGGAAACGATGATGGAAGGAACTATGGGGAGCCCAAAACCCACTGCATAAGGAATGGCGCCGCGAAGCTCAATGAGCGGCACCATGGATATAAGGAATACTATAAGATACTTCTTCATCAGTTAAGGGGCGGCAGGGGGTCATTGGAATTTGCAGCAATGAGTGCGCGGATCTCATCTTTTGCCTCTCTCCAGCGGGGAATATCTATCTTGGTGCCAATCACCTCCACCACCTTTGCGGCAATGATGGAGCCTATCTGGCCGCACACAAGGAGCGGCATCCCAAGGGAGTGGGCATAGAGGAAACCTGCCGCATAGGTATCTCCGGCACCTGTTGCATCAATTGGAGTTGCCGGCCAGGGCTCTATGAAGTAGTACTCATCCCCGGATTTGACCATTGACCCGGCTTTTCCAACCTTCACCACAGCAATGGAGCAGTGGCGTGCAATCTCATCGATTGCATCACGCGGTTCCATCTTGGTGAACGCCTTTGCCTCAGATTCATTTGCAAACACAATGTCCACATAGTTTTCTACCAGATTGTGGAAGAAGGCGTCGTTGGATTCAACCACATTGTAGGAAGCCATATCGATGGAGATGGTGCAGCCTGCAGCCTTTGCAAGGCGTGCGGCCTTAGAGATGAGCTCCTGGTTCTGGACCAGATATCCTTCAATGTGGAAGTAATCGTAGCCCTCAAAGAAGGAGGCGTCAAGGTCGTCGGGGCCCAGTTCCAGGGTGGCGCCCATGTAATCGGCAAAAGTGCGTTCTGCGTTGGCGCCGGTGATGAACACCATGCATCGGCCTGAAGATTTCTCCGAGTACAGCATCTGGGCCTTCACACCGTACTGCTCCATGGTGCTCTTGAAAAGGTTTCCAAGGTCGTCGTTGCCGATTTTCCCAAGGAAGCCGGATTCCATCCCGAAGATGGCCGTGCAGGTGATTGTATTTGCCGCGCTGCCGCCGGGAACGTACTTTACGCCGTACTGCTTGAGCTCTTCCCAGATACGGTCTCCGGTTTCCATGTCCACATGCTGCATGCTGCCTAGAGGGAGGTGGAATTTCTTGAGGAGGGTGTCGTCCGGGAGGACGGCCAGGATGTCCGTAAGGGCGTTGCCGATGCCTAAGATAGATTTCATATGAGGTCAGATTACCTACAAAAATAACCATAATTTACGGATTTTCCATTACCTTTGTGAGGCCGATGGACAATAAAGTAAAAAATATCATCCAGTACATCTTCTGGGCAGCCGTAGCGGTGGTCCTGGTATGGTTTTGCGTAAAAGCCATAGACTGGAAGGAGTTCCTTGCCGCATTAAGGATGTGCAGGTGGGAGTATGTGGCCATGTCCTTTGTCGTCGGCTGCGTCTTCATTGTGGTGAGGGGCCTTCGCTGGCATATGCTCATTCAGCCAATAGATCCCACCATCACCAAAACCCTAGTGATCAACGCCTACGGAATAGGCTTCATCGCCAATCTGGTGCTTCCCAAGCTTGGAGAAGCCATAAAGATAGGCTACATAGTTAAGGATTCCGGCAAGGGGGCCGATGGAAAGAGGCACCTCACCGTAGACGCCGCCATCGGCACTTATCTGGCCGAAAAAGCCGTAGATGCCGTGATCCTCATTGCCTGTATCGTGGTTTTCCTGGCCGGGTCCTGGGGCATAATGAAGGACAATCTCCAGTTTAGTGGCGTGATGAAATGGGCTCTTCTTGCCATTGTGATTCTGGCAGTTGCCTTCATCTTCCTCTGCCGCAAGCTGCAGGGCCGCGGCGGTATCTGGGGGAAATCCTGGAACTTTATTTGTGGCATAGGAAAGGGGCTTACTACAATCGGTAAACTTCAAAAGCCCTGGCTCTTCCTACTGTACACCGCATCAATTTGGATTAGTTTCTGGCTCACCAGCGCCCTGATCGTGTGGGCCCTCAATGATATAGAACCGTTTACCACCCTTACATCGGCCGATGCCTTCGGCCTCATGGTAACCGGTACCATAACATCCCTCATCCCTGTCCCCGGAGGCTTCGGGGCATACCACGGGGCCGTGGCAACGGTGATGCAGGCCCTCTACGGCATCCCTATAGGCAGCGGCATGATCTACGCCACCCTCAACCACGAGGCCCAGCTCCTGTCCCAGGCCGTGACCGGTCTGTGGTGCTACATCCACCAAACCTTCCTCCGCAGATGAAACGCTTTGCGCTTATCGGCCATCCTGTAGCGGGCTCCCTCAGTCCCCGCCTCTTTACCGCGGCTTATGAAGGCCGATACCCCTATGACCTCATAGACGCCCCCTTCGATGAGGCCTGGGCGCGTTTTCTGAAGGACTACCACGGCATCAATGTCACAGCCCCGTACAAGCAGGACGCCTTCAGGGCTGTGGATGTCCTTTCTGACGGCGCAAGGGAGTGCGGCGCAGTGAACCTTGTGGTAAAGGCCCCTGACGGCCTTTTGCACGGCTACAACACGGATGTAGACGGCGTTGTGGGTGCTGTCCGTGAGACCGGCTTTCAGCCTTCGGATACGCTTATCATAGGCGCCGGCGGGGCCGCCATGGCTGCCGTTGTGGGCTCAAAAATCCTTGGTTCCCAAACCATCACCATTGCCAATCGTACATATGAAAAGGCAGCCGCTCTTGCGGCTGCCCATTCGTGTAACGCCGTTCCGCTGGATGCTATCGGCACGCTTACCCCGGACCTTGTCATCTACACTATCCCCGGAGACGCCCGGTCGGTGCCGGGCGTGACGGGTGAACCTGTGCCGGGCGTGACGCCCTGCGTCATTCCCGGCTTGACCGGGAATCTCCTCCGTAACGCCGTAGTCCTTGAGGCGGAATACAAGCGTCCGTCATTCTCATCGGCCCCGTGCCGGCGGTACATCAGCGGCCTTCGGTGGATCCTTCACCAGGCGGTGGCGGGTTACAGTCTCTTTACAGGAGAGGCCCCCAATCTGGAGGCCCTTTCCCGTTCAATTATTTGTTAAGAGCATCGGCCGATGAAATGAACTTCTCCAGGTCTTCCTTGGAGACGTGGTAGTTCTGCATCTCGCCGGAGAAGTAGCTGTCGTAGGCTCCCATATCCACAAATCCGTGGCCTGAGAGGTTGAAGAGGATGGTCTTGGCCTCGCCGGTTTCCTTGCATTTCAGGGCCTCCGTAATGGTGGCTGCAATGGCGTGGCAGCTTTCCGGAGCTGGTATGATACCCTCCGTCTGGGCAAACAGGACGCCGGCCTTGAATGAGTCCAGCTGCTCAATGTCAACAGCTTCCATATAGCCGTCTTTCATCAGTTGGGAAAGGATGACGCCTGCGCCATGGTAGCGGAGGCCGCCGGCATGGATGGACGCTGGCTTGAAGGTGTGGCCGAGGGTGAACATGGGGAGGAGGGGAGTCATACCGGCTTCGTCGCCAAAGTCGTACTCGAATTTACCCTTGGTGAGCTTGGGGCAGGAATATGGCTCGGCAGCAATGAAGCGGGTCTTCTTGCCATCCTGGATGTTGTGACGCATGAACGGCAGGGCAAGGCCGCAGAAATTGGAGCCGCCGCCGAAGCAGGCAATCACTATGTCCGGATATTCGCCGGTCAGGGCCATCTGTTTCTCTGCCTCAAGGCCGATAACCGTCTGGTGCAGGCACACGTGATTGAGCACAGATCCAAGGGCGTATTTGCAGTTAGGGGTGCTTACGGCAAGTTCGATGGCCTCGGATATGGCGCAGCCAAGGGAGCCGCGGTCGTTGGGGTTGGCTGTAAGGATGTCTTTACCGGCACGGGTACTCATGGACGGGGAAGGCGTTACGGCGGCGCCAAAAGCCTGCATGATTGAGCGGCGGAAAGGCTTCTGCTCATAGCTTACCTTAACCATATACACGGCGCAGTCTATGCCGAACTTCTTGGTGGCATAGCTGAGCGCGCCGCCCCACTGGCCTGCACCGGTTTCAGTGGTGAGGTTGGTGATGCCCTGTTCCTTGGCATAGTATGCCTGGGCGATGGCAGAGTTGAGTTTGTGAGAACCGGCCGGGCTCACGCTTTCGTTCTTGAAGTAGATGTGTGCAGGGGTGCCCAGGGCTGCTTCCAGCTCATATGCTCTTACCAGCGGGGTACAGCGGTATGCGGCATACTGCTCACGTACGGGTTCCGGGATGGGGATCCACTCGTCTGTCTGGTTCAGTTCCTGGTCGGCGCAGGCCTTGCAGAAGATGGGATAGAGGTCCTCGGGCTTCAGCGGCTGCTTTGTTGCCGGGTGAAGGAAAGGCAGCGGCTTGTTGGGCATGATTGCCTGGATGTTGAAATAGTGCGTAGGAATCTCCGATTCCGGAAGCATGTACTTTTTCTGTCGCATAATAAATTATTGTTAATGTTTGTACTATCCACTTCGTGGGCCCCTCCCTCTTACATGGCCGAGGGTGGCCATGGGTTTGGGGACATATACCAAAAAAAACAGCATACTGTAAGTCAGCATGCTGTTCTATATAATAACTACGGCGAAGCGACTTACAGGTTCTAACTGCAAGTGCGCCACCAATTGTTATTGTTGCTCATTCTCATTCTGTTACAAAGATGAGGAATAGATTTTTAATATGCAAGAAATATTTTAAAAATTTGCAAGAAGGGGTGCTGTCCACTCTGCGGAAGCCGTTACGAAGTTGGCTTCATACCAGGCGTTGAGGGCGGTGCACACAAACAGCAGGATGATGAGGGTGGCCACAATGGCGCCAATCCATTTCAGGCGTACAAGCCACTTCTTGTTATTCCAGCCGATGGTCTGGAACATGCTCCAGAAACCGTGGTTGAGGTGCAGCCAGATGGCCACGAACCATACGATGTAAAGGGCTACTACCCACCAGTTGCGGAAGGTGGCAAGGAGGAGATAGTAGGGATTCTCCGCTTCCCCGCCCATGAATTCCTGAAGCTGCATCTTTGCCCAGAAGTGGGTGAGGTGGAAGGCAATGAAACCAAGGACGATGATTCCGAGGACTGCCATGTTCTTGGCGCTCCAGCTGTCGTTCTTTGCCTTGGAGGCAACCTCATAACGCTTGAGGCCGCCGCGCTTCACTACGTTCTCATAGCTGAGCCAGATGCCGTAGAGGATATGGATGGCAAAACCCAGGGCCAGGATGGGAACCATGATGGTGATGACGGGGGAGGACATGAAGTCGCAGCCAAGCTGGAACCAGCCGTCTCCGTGGGTATAGGGGAAGGCGTCTAGAGCAACCTTGCCGAAATTACCTTTGAGTGAATCGATTACGGAGAAGAAGTTGATGGTGCCGTGGAGGAGGAGGAAAATCACCAGGAAAGCACCGCTTACGCTCTGGATGAACTTCTTGCCGATGGATGAGGTTAAAAAATTAGCCATTATAGTTTAGTTAAATTTGTTTCCAGTTCACAAATATAGGAATCTTTCTTGGAAGTTTACCAATATTTCGGTACTTTTGTTTGACATTAAAACATTACAATATGTACAAACGCGTTCTTCTCAAACTCTCCGGAGAAAGCCTCGGCGGCCCCGCCGGCAAAGGCCTTGATACCCAGTGGCTGGAAAAATATGCAAAGGAAGTGGCATCGGCAGCAAAAGCAGGCCTCCAGATAGCCATAGTGAACGGTGGCGGTAACATTTTCCGCGGCCTTCAAGGCGTAGGCAAGGGCTTTGACCGCGTGGACGGAGACAAGATGGGAATGCTTGCAACCGTCATCAACGCACTTGCCCTCAAGATGTTCATCAAAGCGGAAGGCGTTGAGGCAGAGGTCTTTACCTCCACCCCTATGGAACCCCACGCAAAGTATTATATGAGGGACGAAGCCGTGAAGCTTATGGAGCGCGGCGGCGTGGCCCTCATCGCCGGCGGCACCGGCAACCCCTTCTTCACCACAGACAGCGGCGCAGCGCTTCGCGCCCTTGAGATTGGGGCCGATGCCCTCCTCAAAGGCACCCGCGTAGACGGCGTCTACACCGCAGACCCTGAGAAGGATCCATCGGCCACAAAGTACGATGAACTCTCATTTGATGAAGCTATCTCCAAGCACCTCAAGGTGATGGACCAGACCGCCTACGCCCTCTGCAGTGACGGCAAGATGCCCATCATCGTCTTCGATATGAACGCCACCGGCAATCTCACCAAACTCCTCTCCGGAGAAAAGGTGGGCACCCTGGTGCATCCGTAGTGCAACATCAAGCCGGTATGTTGCATCTATCAATCGTAAACAAATGTTGCCATGAAAGCCAAAGTCAAGCACCTTTATGAAATAATAGCCGGGGCTATCCTGTCCCTGCTTGGGTTTGGATGTACACCGTCAAGTAATCCCGATGAGCCGGATCCATATCGTGACATGCCTGTAGAGTATGGTATGCCTCATGCCGATTATGTAATTATGGGAGAAGTCTCATCTGAACTCACAAACGAGCCCATCCCCGGAATCAAGGCCACCTTCAGGCGTTATGTGTATACAGATAACAACGGGCAGAAGCAATATGATAACCAGGAGTTCACTACGGATTCAGATGGAAAAATAAACTCCCCCATGGCAGATCATATGTTCCCCTTGTGGGAGAGGGATGAGTATTCCATTCTCCTTGAAGATATAGATGGTCCGGAAAACGGCGGGCAGTTTGATTCCGTTGAAATAGGCAAGGATGCCATTACTGTCGAACAGACCAGGAAGGGAAGCGGAAATTGGTATGAAGGGGCTTTCACGATCTCTTTCTCCGGTAAAATGGAATTATCTCAGGGGGAAGAGCAACAGTAATGCTTTCCTTACGGCACAGAATAGGGCTGGAGCTTTCCCAGCCCATGATAAACGGCGTAATCAGGGAACATCCCCTGACTGCGCTGTTTTGGGAATGTACCTTGAGGTGTAATCTCCACTGCCGGCACTGCGGAAGTGACTGCCGGGTGGAATCGGCCTTGAAAGACATGCCTCTGAAGGATTTCCTGCCGGTTCTTGACAGCATTGCACGGGAAACGGACCCTCACAGGGTGATGATCAATGTCACCGGCGGGGAGCCTCTCGTCAGAAAAGACCTTGAGGAGTGTGGAAAAGCGTTTTATGATCGCGGATTCCCCTGGGGAATTGTAACCAACGGCCAGTTACTTACGCCGGAGCGGTTCCTCAGTCTTCTCCAAAGCGGCCTTAGGGCTGTTACTGTGAGTATTGACGGCATAGGGGAAACCCACGACTGGATGAGAGGCGTTCCAGGCAGCTATGGAAAAGCTATTGCGGCTGCGCGTATGGTGGCTGGTTCCGGTGCCGTAGAGTATGATGTGGTGACTTGCGTGAACAAACGCAGCTACAAGGAACTGGATCGGATCAAGGAACTGCTCATTGAAAACGGCATCAAGGCCTGGCGGCTTTTTACCGTATTTCCTGTGGGTCGGGCTGCACATGACCCGGAGCTTCGCCTTTCAGGAGAAGAGTTCCGTGGCCTGATGGAGTTTATAAAACGCACTCGCCGTGAAGGCCGTATAAAGGTTAGTTATGGCTGTGAAGGCTTCCTCGGCAATTTTGAAGGGGATGTCCGTGATAGGTTTTTCCTTTGCAGTGCCGGCATAACAATCGGCTCCGTGATGGCCGACGGCTCCATTGCCGCCTGCCCCAGCATAAGGGCCGATTACAGCCAAGGCAATATCTACAAGGGCGATGATTTCATGGATGTTTGGAACAACCGCTATGGCATCTACCGTGACCACGGCTGGATGAAAACCAGGGAATGCGCATCCTGCAGATACTGGCGATATTGCCGTGGAAACGGAATGCATCTTCGTGACGCTAATGGCCAGTTGATTTTCTGCCATCTCCATCGCCTCCAGGAAAAATAGCCTCCTCCGGACCTGGCCCAGCGGTGATTTGGACCAAATCCAGCCCATTCCAAACTGGCCGTTTTTATTAACTGATTGATTATCGGCCGATTATAACATTTACTCCCGCCCATTTGGGCGGGAGTAAATTGTGTAAAGCGCAGTCATTCAAGCATTTAGCAAAAACGGCTATTATTTCATATGCAGGAACTTCATTATCTGTTCACCCATCACATCCGTTTTCTTTCTCAAAAGCAGAAACAGTTCCCACTTTTCATCCCTATCCATAGTCAGGATCTGGTGAATATCTTTGAGGTCCGTCTGGCTCAAAATGATGCAGGTCATCTGCGCGTAGGGTTTGTCCGACTTCCCAACAAAGACCTCATTCAAATCGTGCTCACTGCCTGTGGTTGCGTGAATAGCGGTAAGCATATCGGCAAAAGTATCAAAGAATCGGATGGCAGATACATAGTCTATCACATTGTAAGTAGATATTATAAAGTCTGTGATTTGTTGTAATTCCCCGCTGGACAGTTCCTTGGTGATGTTTTTCAGCAACGTGAAGTTCAAAGGCTTTCCCGCTTTATGCTGGGCCTTGATTACTTTTACCGCCGTCCGTAAAGCCTTGGAACTGCGGCGGATGACTATCTTCTCAGAGAACGGGTTGGGGCAGAAAGCATAAGCCAGATAGTTCCAACGGTATTCTTCGGCGTGTGAAACCAACTGTCTTTCGACAGGGTTATTACCTATATAGACTATGACGCTGCGGGCCTTTTTGTCACCGTACTTGGGCGCGCTTCCAAACGGCATTTCAAAGACCTGCCCCTGCGTGTCGCAGTGCTTGTTGTATTCCCTTGCAAACCTTGAATTCAGTTCTCGTTTGAATTCAACCAGATCACTCTGATTTCTTGCGGCAACGGCGTCGTGTACGTGGTCCGGCATCTGGCACAGGGAGAATACCTTTATCCCATACTTCTTTGCCACTATGCAGTACATTGTGAAATACACTAGATGATCACTTGTGGTGTAAAACAGAACCCCTCCATCGGCCGTTCTCTGATAACAGTGATTGATTATGTCCCTGTAAAACTTCCTGCTCTTCATAATTCATTCAATTAGCCCCGTCTGCGAAGGTCGGAATCATTTATTATATAAACAAGATGAAACGTTTCATTTTTGCCGCGATCTCTAACTGCCTGCAAATCAGCCATTTACAACATTTACTCCTGGCCGTTTTGACGGGAGTAAATATTGTAATTAGCAAATAGTCAATAATTTGGCAAAAACGGCACCGTTCATTTTTAACATTTTCCGACCTCCTGCGTCCTATAAGTGGCCGGCTTTTTGAAGCAAACAAATCAATTAAATATGAAAAAGACTTTAATCATTATCGCAATGGTCCTTGGCACGGTATGCTGCACTTGGGCCGGAAAACCTTCAGAGATTTCTGCTCTTGCCCGTCAGTATGGCAGCAAGGACGGATTTGAAGTGGTCTCTATGGGCCGTGTACTCATCAGCGCCCTTGGCGTTGCCGCAAGTATGGACAATGATCTGGATGCGGAGGACCGCGCTGCCCTGAATGCCTTCAAAGGCATAAAGAAACTCACCGTTGTTGACTTTGAGGACGCTTCGGAGGCCGACAAAACCGCCTTCTGTGCTAAGCTTGATTCTGTCCTTGAAAAGATGGAGCTCATCCTTGAGGCCAAGGAAGACGGAGACGTTGTGAAGATCTACGGCTACGATGACGGCACCAGCCTTCACGACATTGTGATCTACTGCCCGGACGAGGCCCTTATCTGCGTCAACGGCAGCATAGCGCTGGAGAATATCGGCAAGCTCATGGAAGTTGCGCAATGACACGTCAGGCCTTCCAGGACATATGGATTCCCCTGCAGGGGCGCTTCTACCGCATAGCCTTCTATATATTAGAGAATGAGGCCGATGCAAGGGACGCCGTCCAGGACCTCTACCTGAAGCTCTGGAACCTCAGGGATCACCTGGAACTTATCCGGAATCCTCAGTCCTACGGCTCCCTCATGATACGGAACCTCTGCATAGACCGTATCAGAAAAAGGCTCCCGTCAGATACTCTCAAAGAGGAAATGGCCGTCAAGGGCCCGCCCGATGAAGACCTTGCCCTCAGGGAGCAGCTTGAAAGCGTCCGGAAAGCCATGGACGCTCTCCCGGAAAGCCAACGGAAACTGCTTTCAATGAGGGTGATAGAAGGGCTTGACTATGGTGAAATAGAAAAACGTACGGGCCTCAGCGGCCTCAACATCAGGGTCCAGGTGTCCCTGGCAAGAAAAAGATTAAAACAACTGCTATGAAATCAATAAAGGAAATAGAGAAACTATCCGTAGAGGAACTGGAAAGGATAGGGGCCGATGAAAGCATCCCCGTCCCCGGAGACCTTTCCGTGAAAATCCCTTCCCGAAAGGCTCCTGTTATTGCCTGGAGCGCTGCAGCGGCGGCAGTTGTTGTTGTAGCAGGATTTATCGGCCTCAGAAAGCCCTCAGACACCCCTGCGGACACTTTTGACGACCCTTACCTTGCCTACGCCGCCGTGGAGAATGCCCTCTGCAAGATCTCCGGCTCAGTAAACAGCGCTTCCGTAAAACTGGAAGACGCAGAATCCACATTTAACAAACTAAACTATTGGAAATGAAAAAGATATATGCAATAATAGCAGCCATAGTACTGGCTCTCCCGGCCTTTGCCCAGGGTGGCAAGGAGCTATACAACAAGTACTCAGACCTTCCCGGGGTAAGCGCCGTGTACATCTCCCCAGCAATGTTCAGGCTCATTGGCAAGATCCCAGATGTTGAACTGGCCGATGAAGATGTGAACTTCACCCCCATCATCAAATCCATGAACGGCTTCTATCTCCTGTCCACTGAAGACGCCGCTACCGGAGAAAAGCTCTACGGAGAAGTATCCCGCGGCCTTAACAAGAGCAAGTACGAACTCCTTATGGAGGCCAAGGAAGACGGAGAAGTGATGCGCCTGTACTCCGTTGGGGACAGCAAGACCGTAACGTCCCTTCTGATGCTGGCAAAAGACGGCTCAGAGACCACTTTCCTTTCCATAGACGGCCAGATGGACCGCTCAAAACTGGAAGAAGTCATTGCCTCTGCCGCGGCAGATTAATTGAGCGTTTTAGTTAAACACTTGAATATTTGATACTTATGAAATTTGCTCCCGTCCGTTTGGATGGGAGTAAATGTTATAATCGGCCGATAATCAAGCAGTTGCGAAAAACGGACTGTCCGGGAGGGACTGGACCAGGTCCAAATTACAGGTAGACTAGGTCCAAGGTAAGGACTATGAGGACGGATAAGGAAGTACGGGCCGATTTCAGTCCACCATCACAAGGGCCGATGAAGGGTGATTGAAGGTGAGGGAGACTATTGGCTCCGTGGTGCGGTTGAGGGTGGCTTTCCACCAGGCGTCGAAGACCACGCCGTCAAGGGGCCACTGGAGGCCCTTGGAGGTGATGCGGAGGGAGTTATCGGCACTAAAAAGGGAGAAGCGGCGGCCCTCGCCAAGATGGAGGTCACAGGTGTCCGTGATGGCAAAGGCGGTTCCGTAGTCAGAAACCATTGAGACCTTCCTGTCTCCAAGGTCAAACATGCGCGTATATTCCATAAGGAGTCCAAGATTGCCGATAGTGTGGTCCTCGCGGAGCCCTGTAGCTCCGAGGATCACAATCTCCTCTGCTTCAGGATGCTCACGGAGCACCCAGCGCATTGCCTTTGTGAGGTCATTGTAGTCCTGCTCAGTCTCATGGAAAAGAACCTCGGAATACTGCTTCTTAAGATCTTCCGGCAGCGAATCCATATCTCCTACGACGGCAAGCGGCATACGCCCCGGGAAATGCTGTGCGAATTTCTCCAGCGCACCGTCGCAGCACACTACCGCCTCTGCGCTTTCCAGCAGATACAGCGGATACGGCTCAGTGGGGTACGCCCCGTCACATAATATGATGATGCTATCCATAGGTCAGAGGGTATTATATCGCCAACCGTCGCTTCGCGACCCCTCCCATGCGCCGGCGCTTTGCGCCTGCTATGGGCCCCTCCCTCTTATCCGGCCGAGGGTTATTCATCTTCATGGGGAGCGGCTTTGGCTATTTCGGCCTTGGAGGTGCCCTGGGTTGCTACATAAGAGGTGGGATTGCGGAAACCAAGGAGGAAGGACTTCACGTCCATGCGCTTCTTGCCGGCAAGCTGGAGGTCCGTGATGGCAATGGCGCCGTCCTCGGTGGCAATTGCAAAGTAGGTTTTGCCGTCAGAGAGAACGGTTCCGGGCTCTCCGTGAAGGTCCATGCGCATTTCTCCGAAGAAGACTTTGAGCTGTACAGGAGATGGCCGATCGGAGTCGGCCATGACGTTTCTGTCATCTCTAACCATGACGTTTCCGTCATCCCCGACCTGATCGGGGATCAGTTCCGTGAAGGCGCAGGGGTAGGGAGACAGGCCTCGGATTAGGTTGTAGACGTGTTTTGTGGTGTCCCTCCAGTCAATGTGCTGGAGCTCACGGGTAATCTTGGGAGCGGGCTTCAGGAGCTCTGAACCCTGGATGAAACTACGCTGCACGCGAAGCTCCACATTGTGTTGGATAAGGCCTTCTACGGTTTCTATCACAAGCTCGGAGCCCAGTTCCATGAGTTTGTCGTGGAGGTCTCCGGCTGTATCCGTAGACTCTACATGGCACTCTGAGCGGAGGATGATTCCGCCGGTGTCAATCTTCTTGTCAATCATGAAGGTGGTGACGCCGGAGATATTCTCTCCGTTTATGACGGCCCAGTTGATGGGAGCTGCGCCGCGGTACTGCGGCAGCAGGGCTGCGTGAAGGTTGAACGTACCAAGCTTAGGCATGGCCCACACAACTTCCGGCAGCATGCGGAAGCCGACCACCACAAAAAGATCGGCCCTGAAGGCCCTGAGGGCGGAAAGGAATTCCTCATCCTTGAGCTTTTCAGGCTGCAGCACGGGAAGTCCTTCCTTCACGGCGTACTGTTTCACGGCGCTTTCCTGCATCTTGAGGCCGCGGCCGGAAGGTTTGTCCGGAACGGTAACTACACCAACCACCTTGTAACCCTTCTTGCGGAGGGCATCAAGCGGACCCACGGAGAATTCCGGGGTGCCCATATACACTATCCTTGTCTTTCTGAACATTCTGATAATCTGACTCTTAACCTTTCTAAAACCAATCATGAATCCGTCCCAGTGGAACAGGTTCTTGTCTCCAACGGCCTTTACGGTAAGGAAGCCTCCTATTGGCGCAAGTACAAAGGCCGATATGAATTTTCCGATGAAGGCTGTTGTGGCACCGTTGCTGGCAAGCCTTTCTCCCGTGATGTCTATGACCCAGTACAGCACGAAGAACAGCAGGGAAATGACCGCAGGGGCACCCAGGCCGCCCTTCTTGAGGATGGCTCCAACCGGGGCGCCTATGAAGAACAGCAGCAGGCAGGCCAGCGCTTGGGCATACTTCTTCCACATCTCTACGTCGTTGCGATGGATGAGGTTGATGTAGTCGTAGGAGTCGTAGATCTGGCTGCGGGCTATGTTCTCATACTGCCTTGCCACCTGCAAGGCCCCTTCAAGGGCCTTCTGCCTGTCTTTGAGTGTCTTGAAATCTTCCTTTTCAGGGAGGTCCATCATCACTGTTGCCTGCTCCCTCCAGCTTGTGTCCAGCTGCTTCTTGAAGTTCAGGCCGTTGTCCCTCTGGAAGTCCTTCACATGCTTTATGGTACCCTGGTCCACAAGGTTCACAAGGGAGTCATGCCCGTGCTTTAACTGCTTGAGGTTCATGGACTTCACCTGCTCTCCATAACGCGCGGAATCCGACTGCTTGTAGGCGTAGTTCTCCAGGGGGATCACCAGCTCCTGCCTGTGGAACCGTACCCTCTGGAGCGCCAGGGATGTGTCCCGGTACTTACGCCTGTTCTCCTCACGGTAATTTGTGCCGTCGTAAAGCATGAAGGTGAGGTAATCCTTGGACTTTGCCATCTTGAGCATTCCGCTGTCGGCCACCGTGATGCGCAGGTTTCCGGCCCCGGAAGTGTGGTCATACACCTGGATGCCGTGCATCATACCGGTTTTTTTATCCCGGCTGTCAACGCGAAGAATATAGCCGTCAATTCCGTCGTAGAAGGTTCCTGAAGGGATTTTGATCTCAGACTTTGTTCGGCCGATATCATCCCTCATGGTGAAGATCTGGTTGATTGAATAAGGAACCAGCCTGTCTCCCACGAAGAAAGCGCCTACGCATATGAAAAGGCTTACGATGGTCATGGGTACCAGTACCCTTGCCAGGGAAATGCCGCTGGCCTTCATGGCCGTGAGCTCAAAGTGCTCTCCCATGTCTCCCAGCGTCATCATGGAGCTGAGCAGGGTAGCAAGCGGGATTGCCAGGGGGAGGGTCTGGAAACCGCCCCACATGAGGAACTCCAGTATCACCTTAAGTTCCAGACCCTTACCCACAAGCTCGTCGATATACAGCCACAGGAACTGCATGACAAGGATAAAGGTCACAATCGCGAGGATAGCCAAAAACTGCCCCACGAACGTCTTAAGTATGAACTGGTCTAGTTTTTTCATTCTGAAAAAACAAAATGATTTACGTTACCCCCTCCCGAAACCCCTCCCCTCGGGGGAGGGACTTTCACTATTTTGTAGCTATATCTACAAGGGTGTCAAGTGCCTGGGCGAGGCCTTCCACGTTGCGCCCGCCGGCAGTTGCAAGGCCGGGCTGTCCGCCGCCGCCGCCCTGGATGAACTTTGCTGCTTCACGGATGTCCTTTCCTGCGTTCTTTCCCTTTGCGACAAGGTCATTGGAGTACATGAGCACAAGGTTGGGCTTGCCGTCAAAGGCAAAGGCTGCGGCGAGGGCAAAAATCTGAACCTTCTTCTGCAAAAGCAGGGCCACGTTGCGGGCCATTGCGGGATCTATGGTGTGGTCAAAGCGCACTACCTTGATACCGTTAATCTCCAAGGCCGATGCTTCCAGCTTCTGCGCAAGCTGTGCGGCCTTTTCATTTGCGACGGCCTCAAGCTGCTTACGGGCATCGGCGTTTTCGGCCACCAGCTTTTCAATTGCACCCTGTAGGTCCGGGACATTGTTCATGAGGTTCTTAAGGCCTTTCAGGAGGTCTTCCATATGATGGATGGCTTCCTCGGCCTTGCCGCCAGTTACGGCCTCGATCCTGCGGACACCAGCTGCAACGGCGCCTTCAGAGACAATCTTGAACAGGCCGATAGTACCCGTTGAAGGAGTGTGGGTGCCGCCGCAGAGCTCCACGGAATCTCCGTAGCGCACTACGCGCACCACGTCTCCGTACTTTTCTCCGAACAGGGCCATGGCGCCCATTGCCTTTGCCTCATCCATGGTGGCGTCACGCTTTTCGATGAGCGGGAAGTCGGAGCGGATGAGCTGGTTCACGCGGGTTTCAACGGCGCGGAGTTCCTCATCTGTCATCTTCTGGAAGTGGGAGAAGTCAAAGCGGAAGTAGTCCGGGCCCACGAATGAACCCTTCTGCTCCACGTGGGTTCCAAGCACGGCGCGGAGAGCCTGGTGCAGGAGGTGGGTGCAGGTGTGGTTGTTCTGGATGTGCCTGCGGCGGACGTCGTCCACCACAAGGGTGAAAGATTGGGTGCTGCGAGAAGGAAGGCGCTCGGCAAGATGTATAGTGAGGTTGTTCTCCTTCACGGTGTTGAGGATCTGGATGCGCTCACCGTCCTCTCCTTCGATATAACCGGTATCTCCAACCTGACCGCCCATCTCTGCGTAGAACGGGGTGTGGTCAAACACAAGCTGGAAGTATTCTTTGTTCTTCTGCTTCACAGTGCGCTGCTTCAGGAGGCGGGCGCCGGTGACGCTGAGGGTATCGTAGCCCTCGAACACTACATCGGCCTCATTGAACACCATCCAGTCCCCGAATTCGTTGGCGGTGGCGTTGCGGGCGCGTTCCTTCTGCTTCTCAAGCTCTATGTTGAAGTTCTTGATGTCTACGGTGTAGCCTTTCTCTGCGGCAATCAGTTCCGTAAGGTCTATGGGGAAGCCGTAGGTGTCGTAGAGCACGAAGGCGTCCGTACCGGGAATGACCTTGGTGGCGGCGTTCTTGGCCATATTGTCCTCAAGCATCCTGATACCGCGGTCCAGGGTGCGCAGGAAGGCGTTTTCTTCCTCCTTGATAACGTTGGAGATAAGTTTCTGCTGGGCCTGGAGCTCTGGATAGGCTTCTCCCATATCGGCCACAAGCTGAGGGATGAGGCGGCAGAGGAACGGCTCCGTGAAGCCAAGGAAGGTGTAGCCGTAACGCACTGCACGGCGGAGGATGCGGCGGATAACGTAGCCGGCCTTCACATTGGAGGGAAGCTGGCCGTCGGCAATTGAGAAGGCGATTGCGCGGATATGGTCTGCGATAACCCTCATTGCAACTTCAACGTTGCCGCCTTCTGCGTATTTGTGGCCGGAGAATTCCTCAACTTTGCCGATAAGGCCGGAGAAGACATCCGTCTCATAATTGGACTTCTTGTTCTGGAGGATCATGCAAAGGCGCTCGAAGCCCATACCGGTGTCAATGCTCTTGGCGGGAAGGGGCTCCAAGTGGCCATC
>OMQK01000159.1 GCA_900313205.1 uncultured Bacteroidales bacterium
AAGATTTGCCTAAATTTGTCATGCTCGAGAGGGCTGCCGCAATCATCTCTCTCAGCTGGATAAGGGGCTTGGTTTTCATACAAGTAACTAGTTGTGTGGCAACTACTAAGTTACCGAAAATCAAGCACTTATCCAAATTTTTCAAGCATTGTTTCCGCGGTTTTTTAACACTTTTTTCGGCTTTTGTTCAAGGTCGTTCGGCGGGTGTCTCTGGCTCCCAGAAACGGGCTATTGTTGTTGTAATGAGTTGAAAATTATACAGTTTCTAAGTTTTTAACGATATATTGGAAAATGATTTGTTATGGAAAATGAGAATAAAGGTGAGATTATCATTTACCAGTCTGACGATGGAATCGTTCAGTTGGATGTAAGGCTGGAGAATGAGACTGTGTGGCTGACAATAGATCAGATGGCCCTACTTTTTGGAAAATCCAGATCTACCATAAATGAACACATTCTTAACGTATTCCAAAGTGGAGAGTTGAACGAAAGTGACTCAGTAAGAAAAATCGGAAATTCCGATTTTTCTACAAAACCCACGAATTTCTATAACCTTGATGTCATCATTTCCGTAGGCTATCGTGTTCATTCCATCGTTGGTACCCGCTTTCGCCAATGGGCTACGCAACGACTCCACGAATATATCGTCAAAGGTTTCACCATGGACGATAAACGGCTCAAGGGGAATGGCGGCGGAATGTATTGGAAAGAATTGTTGGACCGAATCAGGGATATCCGCTCCTCAGAAAAAGTCCTTTATCGGCAAGTCCTTGACCTTTATGCCACAAGCGTAGATTATGATCCCAAGGCCGATGAATCCGTCTGATTCTTTAAGATTGTCCAGAATAAACTTCATTATGCAGCGCACGGTCATACCGCGGCAGATCTGATATATGAGAGGGCCGATGCCGACAAGCCATTTATGGGGCTGACAACCTTTGAGGGAGAGTTGCTCCAGCAAGCCATGGAAAAAGCTGAGAAAGAATACCGAAAGTATCAGGTCAAGACTCTTTCTCCTGTTGAGCAGGCTTATCTTGACACCATAAAAAAACTGGAGAAAGAAGCCAAGGAGAAATCGAAAAAAGATGACAATTAGCGTTCCCGCCGGAGACACAAGCCGACGGCTACCGCCTGCGGCCGATATCCTTTCGCCCCGCGACGCCTTCATGGTCCTGAACCTCTATTCCAACGGTTACAGCGCCGCCCTGGGCGAAACCGTAGTGCGCGAAGCATTCAAAAACCAGTTCCGCGAAATGACTTCCGGGGAACTGGCTTGCAACGATTCTTTCGGCAAAATCCTGCCGCTCAGTATTTACGTACGGCTTAAACGGTAGGCCTTCAGCTGGGCGTCCAGGTCTTCGCGCATTTCCTGCAGGTACTCATCGCCTTTCTGCTGCAGGGCCGCCATTTGCTCATCCAACGCGGCCTGTATCTTGGCCGATTGCTTGGCATAGGTATGCAGCAGGGTACTTTCCGGATGGTTGTTCAGCAGATAGTTGCGCAGGTTATTGTAGTTGAGCCCGTGCTTCTGGGCGATGGACAGCAGCGAGGCCGATGTGGTCTCGTACTCCTCCCGCGCAGCGGCGAAACGTTCCTCCCGCTTCTGGTAAGAAGGCCCGTTCCGCAGCTGCCCGGTGGTCTGTACGCTCTCCGTCCGCCCCGTGAGCCGATAACTGGCAATCCAGTTCCGCACCGTATCCCGTGACAGCCCCAAGGCCGATGCAATGGCCTTGTAGCCCTTCCCCTGTCGGTAAAGGGCGATGGCCTGCTGCCGCAAGGCGTCGGGGTATCGGATGGTGTTGGGCATTTTCAGTAGTATTTGGGGCTCTTGGCCTGCTGTTTCCCGCTATCTGGAGCGGGTCCTTCAGGTTTCCGGTGTAGGTCCGATTTCTGTGTCGGGACCTGCACCGCAAATCTGCCTCTCAGCCTTTCCAGTGGCGCCGGTCCGCCGCATAAAACCGGACCTGCACCACGTGGTCGCAGAAAAATCAGAAGTTTAGTTAAGGCTAGTTCAGATCGCGGACCAGACGGACGCAGGATCCGTTCTGTCGCGATTGCCAGTGACATGCATCCAATTGCCCACCGCTAGCATAAAAAATCACAACCCTATTACCAACAGTTGTTGACCAATAACTAGCGTAAGTAATAGGAGCAATAACTTCATTATTGCCGTGGCGATAGCCACCACACGGCAAGAAAATGCAACCAGCACCCTCTAATACTTGCCATTCATTTGCCGTGTATTCACTTAAGTCGTCCTTGTCCCACGCGACCGGAGTATTAACATTATTGGGGGAAGAAGGGCCCGTCGGGTGAACGTAATTATCCGGGAATATGATTACTCCATTCTTTCCGTTGACGGAAGCCTGAGCAAACATATCACCGCCACGGCTTAGAATGAGGTAGTTCCATTCTCCATTGGAAGGATTATTGTCCCCGTCCGCAGAAAGCGTCCGCCATGTGTCCGAAGCGTAAGAACCGATAGGAAGAACGCCCCAATCATTCTTAAGCGGTTCTGGCCAAAATCTACCATCGTGATAATCTCCATACTCATCAACATCGCCAATATTAATGCCATAACTGTTGTATGTGCCAGCGTCTCCAACCCAACCAAAAAGGTCAAAGGTACCAGCTGTGGAAACAGAACCAGGGCCGGATATAGATGTATTCGCTTCTCCAGCACCGACAGTATCGAACTGGTTGTCAGCAAACTTCCATGTACAAGACGATCCGGCTGAAGCAAACACCGCCTGCAAGTTTCCGGGAGCGAAAACAACCTTCTTAGTATCGCTTACAGAGAAAGAAACCAACGTGGCGGTGAGTTTGCGGCGGTGGGCACGGCTGGCTGTGTAACTGCCGCCCTTAATGTGGCGGACGGCCATCAGTTTCAACGCTACGTTACTGCTGTTGTACGGGGTAATCACCACATCATCGTATGTGCCGGCAGGCAGAGGGATGTTCACAGTAACGCTGCTGACGCTACCATCCAGGCCCGAAATGGTAATCACATCGTTGGCGGAGGGGCTAGTTGTAGAAATGATGCAACCGTCTTCACCGGGCTCGAGGTCGCCAGCGGCAATCGTGAAGTCGCCGTAAACCTTCCGGCCCAGGAAATCAACCGTAAGTTTGGTGGCTTCGGCCGGGATACCATTTATCGTGAGCCGGAGCAGGCCGCACAAGTGCTTGAACGCAAGGGTTTCGGCTGTATTGTCTGCCACCATCGGAGTGGGAGCCTTGTCACCCTGTACATCGGCCAGGGCGTAGCTGGAGGGAAGCGTTACGGTAAGGCCGCTGGACAAATCGGCTGCACCTGCCGTTACCAGGCTATTGGGGAAAACCGCCACGGCGTCCCGAGTTCCGGCATACGAGGTAGTGAAATTGGCGCTGGCCTTGCCTTCGTCTCCGGCCACCAGGGCTTGAGAATAGTACCAAGTACCACCATCATTATTGGTATGCACGGCGATTTTGTCTCCTTCTGACCAGGTGAATGCACCGCCCACTTCGGCAATGTTTCCCTTGGTTTCTCCTTCGTCCCAACTGGCGCGAATAACCTCTGTAACCAGTTCAACTTCATTTTCAGGGTTAGTTCCCTCTTTTACTTCCTGTTCCTTATTGCAGGCAACCAGCGTGCACACCAGCACGGTACCTGCCATCATTAAGTATGTCTTTTTCATCGCATTTACAGAATTAATAATCGTCATCCATTCCCTCGCCATTGCTTAAATTGCTCATGGCAATCACGCCCTCCAGGCGCAGTTTCAGCACATCTGTAGCTGGTGCTTCATACAATTGTTTTTGTCTCATACGGTAAGAATATTTTAAATAGTTAAACGTTTCGGTTTCAACGTTTTCCCGCGAGACTCCAAGACCGGGAGGTATACAAAAAAAGTGTGGAGCTCATCGTTTATCCCACTGGAGGCTCTGGACGGCCCAAACCGAAATAAACAAACTCCACACAAGTATGGATACACTTCTCGCAAGTGTAAGAGCCATACAAGTGACGAGTGAATGCTTACCCCTCGGTTTTAGAAATTGTCCAGATTTCCAATGAAGGACAAAAGCGATACACTTTCATCAAATATGTCCGTATTGCTGACAATAACCGGATATAAGCCGGCTCATGGCAACAATACGCTGCAAATTTAATTAATATATTTGAAAAATCAGAATAGAATCTGACTTTTTTGTCACCACCCCGCCTCACACCCCTCCTCTCCCTGCAAGCAATCAGAATTATTTGTAAAAGTATATTTTATTATACTTTTGTTTGTAATTCAAATAAAAATTGGATAAACTTGCAGAAAAAGTATATTATATTGGACTTATGAACCTTGATGAAATCATAAAGAATAGAAGGAAAACGCTTGCTATTTCGCAGCAGGACCTTGCCGAAATGGCCGGAATAGGATTAGCAACCCTAAAAGATATTGAACGGGGAAAGGGAAATCCATCTATGGCAACGGTTTCCAAAATAATGGAGGTTCTGGGAATGGAGATTGTATTTAAAGTTCGTCAGACGGTCTGACTGTGTTAAGAGATGAGACAATTGAATGTATATGTAAATGACCGGAAAGCCGGAGTACTGCTGGAGAATCTTCCCGGCACAGGCTATTCTTTCAAGTATGATCCGGACTATCTGGCATCAGATGCCCCCTCCATATCCGTAACGTTGTCCAAAAGGAAAGACAGATATGAGTCTTCCACCCTCTTCCCTTTTTTCGCAAACATGCTTCCCGAAGGCGCCAACCGCAAGGTAATTTGCCGGACCCTTAAAATTGACGAAAGGGATTTATTCGGTCTCCTCGCCGCTATGGCCGGAAAAGATTTCATTGGAGGAGTTCACGTTAAAACGGCATCCAAATGATAACCATCAAAAACTGTCCTTCCTGTCTTGACGAAGGCTTTTCCACATATAGCCCCAAGGCTGCCAGAGTGCTGTTTGATGGCCATAAGGTGAGCCCTCTGCTGGATTTCGATATGGACGGGCTTCATAACAGAGCGGATCTTGTTGATGCCATGCACAGGATCTCCGTATCCGGCGTTCAAGAGAAG
>OMQK01000021.1 GCA_900313205.1 uncultured Bacteroidales bacterium
TGATCACTATCCTTTACCCCGGGATGTATTTCAATAACAGAATCATTATATCCAATTAGCTTAAATACCAATTCGGTCTTTCCTTTCATCGGAACTGGAACAGTATATCGCCCTAAAGAATCGGTAAATACAATCTTCTGTTGAGAGGTAAATACCCAACAATTCCTTATTGGCGAGAGGTTTTCTTTATCATAAACAACGCCATGAATTTCCGCTGTTTGAGCGAACAGCAGATTGGCGTTTAAAAAGAGTATGACGGAGAGAATCGAACGACTCATTTATATATGTCTTGGAAAATCCATCTTCTCGTGGAGAATACGATCTACGCTAATGGAGCCATTGTTGCCCTTTTTGTAAAAGATGATGTGATGCCCTACCTTAAATCCCCAAAGCCCTGATTTGATAACATCATATCTCTTTTCAAGGAAAACAGGCAGATTGTTCAATCCCTGAATAGCGCCATATATCTGCCGATAATAGATGACCGCCTGTTCTTCCGACCAGGCTGGCTTCACCTTCCTCTATGGCAGCACGGAGAGCTGCTATCTTCTGCTCATCTTCTTCCAGCCTCCTTAGCCCGGCACGAATCACCTCGCTGGCGTTCGTGTAACGGCCGCCAAGAACGCTGGCTTGGATAAATTCGTCAAAATGAGACCCTAATGCGACAGTGGTTGTTTTCATTTCTATCAGTATTTGCAACAAAGATAAGAAATATTCTTATATGACGCATCATCTGACCATCATTTATTGATAGATTTTTTGGTCGCATTTGGTCGCATTTTTGGAGCCAAGTGTTCCGGAATACGCTCTTTACCAAGCAATCGCCTTACCATAGATGCGCCCTTATAGTCATCATAGACATTTGCAACGGGGAACCATCGGCCCAGAACAATTCTATCCATTAGATGGATGGGCGAGCACATACCGCCATAATCAGAATGTAGGTATTTACGTGGCAATACCTGATAATACTGTGCTTCCTGAGATGCTTTCCAAACACGCCACCTTTGAGGATTCAATCCAGGAATCTCCCTATCAAAAGTGCGGAACACCATAGCATTCAAGTTCCCAAGGTCAGCGGATTTACCATAGTATGTCCATAGGCCATATAGAACGCCCTGGCCAATAGCACGTGTGTTACAATAGAAATCTACAGAATCCTTCACTATATCTTCATTGGAAGGCTTCTCTTCTATGGCATACTCCTTCTTAAACACTCTAACACCCCAAGCTCCTAACTGACTTGAATCCACGATGACAAACTGCATGTACCTTTTCCGATCCCCGGGCAGTGTGATTTCAAAAAGATCGCCAATATGTGTTGCAGGGGATCTTTTATGCTTAACTTCCGGCTGAGCAAACTTACCTGGAAGAAAGAAATCGACCTTTGCTTTGTCGTCCAAAAGAAAATACACGCAAAATGCCTTGTTTCCAACTCTTGATTCCCATTCGACGGAGGCATCATAAAGTTGCTCCAGGTAAACCTTCATATCCCATCCTCTCAGCTTAGGAAGGGATTTATTCACTAGCACTACAGAAGAACAATCCAGCCAAGACAAATCTGTAATCGCATCCCAGAAACCGTCCCAATTGTCTTTTTCATAGGGAGCATCCAATGCCTTTTCAATCCTATCGATAACAGCCCGCTCCGACTGTAAAGAATGATCTATCAAGACAACCCTTGAATTAGGATGCTCTTGAATCTCATCGAAGCTGTTGATAAAGTGAATCATAGGAAATCATTTTTTCAAAGTTACGGATTATTTTCAAAAATATAGCACAAACAATTTGGGCGCATTTGGTCGCATTTTCCGCTTATTATTTGAATACACCGCTGGATTATACCAACCTCTTGATAGACAAATCATTCGATAGCCACCAAGAATACACGATAGCCACCAGTTATTTAGCTCCCGCCCGAGGCACATTAAAGACTTTGTATGTTGCTAATTTGGCTTCCATATTTTGGGGCATTTTGATTGATGCAAATTTAGCGGTTACTTTCGAATCCAATGATAATCAATTAGTGGATTATCTTAATGATTCCTACTATTATATGCATAATCATTGATTATTTTACCACATTGATTTATATTTGCACAAACTTACCGCGATGAAAAAGTCAAAAGCCCAGGAGCCTGAGATTCCCGTTCTCCTTATGCAGGAAGGGACTCCGTTCGTACCTGATACCAGCCAGTCCGGGGAATACCGGAGCCATCTCAACGAACCTTTCCGAACCCAGGAAGGCCGGATATTGCTTGTCCGGGAGGGGCGGGCCGTGTATACGGCCAATATGCGAAGGTATGAGCTGTTTCCCGGAAATATGCTCGTTACCCCGGCCGAGACGATTGTTGAAATCAACGATGTCAGCGACAACTACAACGGGCAGCTTCTTCTGTACCGTGACATTCCGGCTACGGCAGCCTTTGAAAAACCGACTGCCGTGAAACTGGAGGGCGACGACCTGGAAAGGATGGGTGCCTACTTTGATCTGATCTCCCGGGTTCTGAAGAAAACGGAGTGGTCCCATGCGACCGTCCAGCACTTGGAGATGGCGCTCCTCAATGATCTCAAGCACACGAAATATGTCCTTGACCAGTCTCTGACTCCCAATCCCGTCTCGCATTCCGAAACAGTCTTCAACCAATTCCTTGATCTGGTGAGCAGGTTCGGCAGTACGGAACACCAGATATCGTTCTATGCAGACAGGCTGCATCTCACCCCGAACCGCCTGTCGACGCTCGTGAAGGATTACAGCGGACGGACGGTGGCCGACTGGGTCAATATCGCCATCATACACGAGGCGAAGGTGCTGCTTCGTTATTCCGACCTGTCATCTTATGAGATAGCCGACCGGCTCAATTTCTCGGCGGCATCGGCCTTCTCCGCTTTCTTCAAGAGGCAGACAAGCCTCACGCCCGGGCAGTACCGCAAGACGTGAGGCCTATTCTGATGGCTACCGGTGTCGCTTATACGTGTGCAGCCGGATCTGGCTGGCCCATATAGGCATATTCATAGATCATGTCGCCGTGCGCCTCCTTCGTCTCACCTCCCGCCGGAGTGAAGCGTACTCCGCCCTTGGCGTAGTAACGGCAGTACTGCATCCGCATGCCGATGGCATCATAACGCTTGCGCATGTTCTCTCCAGCCAACTCATACATGTCCCAGAATTCCAACTGGTCTTCCCAGGTGACATCGAAATCCACCCTCGAACCGTCCTCGTTCCTGAATACATAGTGACTCGTCTTGGGAAATTCCCTGCCCTTGTGAACCTCCGGTTCCAGGACCGTGTTGAGCTCGAAGTGCCCGTCCGTCATGAAGACGACCTTCCCGGTCTTGTTGTCCATCAGTCCGAACATCGGGAGCTGCTTGTAGCCGTATTGTCGGGCAGCCACAAAATCATAGATGTACACGGTGTAAAGGTCGGTATACATGCGGCCCCAGAGCCAATGGTGATACAGCGCGAAATGCATGGTGTTCATCCACTGGTGGTCATGGTAACCGACGCCTTTCACTTCGTGCCATGCCCCGTCATAGAACAGACGGCCGCTTACTTGGTTTTTGGGGACGGCCAGATCAGTGTGATAGAACTCGTCGTTGTCACCGAAGGCGAGCAGGCTGGTCCCCTGGCGGAAAGGATCGGTCAATGCGTCATAATGCAGGTCGAGGCCGACACCGTGAACGGGCTCGAAGTGAATGTCATACTGCTTGAAGTCCCCCTTGCACCAGTGGGGGCCGCACTTGCTGTCGCACTGCTCACGGGAGAAACCGCCCTCTGCAGCACCATAGCAAATGTCGTCGCGGAATTCTTTCCCGTCCGGAGACTTGATGTAGATGTTCACGTGAGGGCTGTCCTCGAACTTGGCCATTCCCTCCGGTGACTTGGGACGGAATCCCACCATGTATTTGGTTCCGTCCTCCATGGTTCCATCGAAATACCAGATTTCGCTGCCGACCTCTTCTGTCTTGGTCCGGCGTCCATCCTCCCATTTCTCGACTTTCGCGGGATTGATTCCCAGTTTCATGAAATCCTCGGGCTGATCCATGAGCCGTGCGCGAAGCACCTTTGCATTGTTGTTTTCCATATTGCTGAATTGTTAATGAGTTTCTTGATGCAAAGGTAACACTGATCAACCGTGTGGCTGTTAATCGAAAGTAAGAATAGATTATTTATTCCTACTATTATTTGTGAAATCTAAGAATCTATATTGAAAATGATTATCTATTATACGGAACGATTCCGTTCATTATTTGAATACACCGAGGGAATACATCAACCACTTGATAGACAAAACCTTCAGTAGCCTCCAAGAACACACGATAGCCACCAATACTTTAGCTCCCGCCCGAGGCACAATAAAACAGTCTTGTACACACGTACGAGGCTGTTTGTCTTTACAGGTGGCGCTAATATAATGATATACATATCTAGATCTGGAAAGGATGATCTCATTTTGCAAGGCTGAAAACGAAGCATTGCATTGGGGAGAATGATTTGTTATGGCGGAATTGCACATCCTGCAGACAGGTTGAATCCTTCTCTTATTTGTATTTTAATCTAAAATAGGTTAAATTTGACTTCAGTTTTACTAAAACATTTTGATAATCATGAAAAAACTGATGTGCCTGTCAATGGCAGCCCTTTTATTCCTTGCGGCAGCATGTAAGAAAGATAATCCCGAAAAGGACACCCCCGGGGACAAGACCGAAGAACCCGTCGACTATGATTCTATGGGACATACGGGAGAAGCACACTCCGTGATCGGGAATGTAGATGGTAGAATTGACGGTTTGGGGTATTCTTTTTACCAATTGGGCATAGGAGGATCATATTCAATGGATTATTACGACAACGGCACTTTCTCAGCCCAGTGGACCAATGTGCAGAATTATCTCATTGAGATGGGGTTCTCTTATGAAAAAGCTATCGGTGACAAGAATTATATTGCGGACTATAAATACACAAAAAACGGCCATGCACAGTACGGTTATATCGGCGTTCACGGATGGACGGAAAGCCCCCTTACGGAGTTCTATATCGTCGATGACTGGTGGGCTAAACCCAATCCGGCTTATCTGGGCACCAAATTTGGGGAGATCAGTGTAGATGACGCGACTTATGACATTTATGCTTTCCTCCGCATGAATGAGCCCTATCCCAACGGGTCCGATACTTTTGTACAGTTTTTCAGTGTCCGCAGAAGCTCTCGACAGTATGGGCGCATCCATATCTCCAGCCATTTCGCCAAATGGAATAAGCTGTTTACCGGACAGGAAGTCACGTTACCCGGTTCAAAGGGAGAACAGAAAGTCAACATCCAATTCGGACTGCCGACCGACGTCAGAGTTTTTTGCGAGGCCGGTGGCAATGCATCCGGCTCTATCGATTACAGCTATTTTAAAATGACGGAATAAAGGGGCTCCCGCCCGAGGCACGCAAAAGCGACGGAGATGTCCCCGATAAGGGGACACCTCCGCATATAAAGGCCGATAATTGCGGAGATGTCCCAGTTTTTGGACCATCTTCCGCAGTTTTTAACCACAAAGCGCCGACATCGTGGCTTTAATGAGCGCCGTAAGATAATCACGGTCACCCTCATCGTTATTCTTTTGTGAAGACGTATACTGCAACGGTAGGTAGAATCACGAGTAGTATCAGCGAGATTTCCACCAGGGCGTAGGACCCGACAAAGTCGACCAGGGTCTGGAATTTCAGAATTCCGTCTACCAACAGGACCAGGAGGGCAAACCAGCAGATACCGAATATGGCTGCTAATTTGATTTTCCGTTTCTTCAGTTTCATTTTTACAGCAGAGGCTTTCAATACGAAGATTCGATGAATCCAACGCTCAAAGGCCGCGGATTTATTGATAATACCGCTTGACGAGTTTTCTTACATACACGCCGAAGAAAAGCTTCTCCAGGAAGGTGGGCGGCATGAAATAGGAGCGGAGTATAATATCCAGGCATGCGAAGCGGCCAGCCTGGCTGTCGAATTCCGAATGGTCTTCCTTGCTTGTGTATTCTTTGGCGAAGGCGTCCCAGAAACGGTGGAACTGGTCCAGCGTCATGTGGAAGATGTCCTGCACCCTCTTCATCGGCGCATAGATATTACATATCTGGAACAGGTGGCCGATATCGAACATGGGATCGCCATAGGCAAAGCGGTCCAGGTCTATCCAGTAATACTCTTCTCCGCAGCGGATGATGTTTCCGGTCTGGAAATCACCATGTACGCAGTGCGTGTTCTCGGGGATAGAAGCGGCAAAGTCACGGATAAGCTTCCGGTTTTTTCTGCGCACAAAGCCGGCATGGTCGATGGCCCAGAGAACCTGCTCCTTCCTGCTGGGGAAGAAGCCGGTATTGCAGGGCGTTGCGAAGAGTTCCTGGCCTTTACGGCACAGCAGCCGGGCCATTTCCTCTGTGCGCTCCGGCTCATCGTGACAGATGCTGGACAGCGATTTCTTGCCCTTGATGCGTTGAGAAATGGTAGCATAAGCCTCGCCCACGCGCACGATCTCATGAACCTTCGGCACCTTGAGCCCCAAAGCCTCCACGGCCTTGGATACATCATATTCATGCTTCACGGCCTCAAGTGTGCTGAGCCTCTCATTGTTGACTTTCAGGATAACATCCGCCTGGTCTGGGTTCACATAGGTTTTCCCGTTCCCGCCTTCGCCAACCTGCGTCCACTGCGCAAGATCTATCTGAGAATACGATTCCATAGTTCTTTATTGCTATATAATTTGCACAAAGATAGCGTTTATTTCTTAGCCGCCCGAGGCACGAAATCTGGATTGCAAGCCCTTGCCTTACAGCTTTAAGCGAAGCACTCTTATGGGCCGGCCGGCACCTTGATACTGGGTCTCGTCAACGACGGTTTCACCGGTGGGGACGAATCCGCATTTCTCCATTACCCGACCGCTGGCGGGGTTGTCGATGAAGTGTCCGGATATGAGAGACTCGATATCCGTCCTGCACCGGATATGCTCAATCATCAGCCCCAGCGCTTCCGTGCAGATGCCCCTGTTCCAATAGGGTTTCGCAATCCAGTAACCGATAAGCGGCTCGCTGTCACGGGCCGGCAGATTGCAGTTGCATGACGGGCCGTAGCCCATGGCTCCGATTGCTTCCCCTGTCTCCTTTAATTCGATGGCCCAGGTATTGGTAGCATCGCAAAAGACCGTCCGGATCACCTCCAGGCTCTCTTCCACGGACTGATGCGGAGCCCATCCGGCTCGGGGACCCACATCAGGATCCGACGCCCACTTATACAGCACGGGGGCATCGCTGTCCCGCCAGGGGCGGAGAATGATCCGGTCTGTTTCCATCACGCCATCGTAAAACAGCTGGCCGGGCAGTCGCTTCTTCTCCTTTGCCGGGAAGGTGGCCTCGTATTGCTCGAATGCTTCCGGATTATCATCGGCAACGAAATAACCCTTGGGCGGACAATAAGTTGCTTCCTCTATGCCATTGGCTTTAAGCCAGCCGGGAATCAGCTCCTGGGCCAGAAAGAAGGGAACCGGATCCTCCTTGGGAAAGTCGTGATAGTGGATGCCGAAGCCGCTTGCAAGCGAGAACCCGGCGTGCTTGTAAAAGTCGATATTGCCTTCCATGCAAAGGAAGCCGATGCCCATTTCACGCGCCTTCCCCAGCGCATGATTCAACAGCCGCAGCCCATATCCTTTCCGCTGATAATCAGGATGAATACTGATAGGGCCGAACGTCCAGGACTGCTTGCGCGAACCGTCAGGCAGTGCCAGTTCCGCCTTGGAGAACATTACGTGGCCGATCAACCGGCCGCTCTCCTCCATAACAAAGTCCAGTTCCGGAATGAAGTCCGGATTGTCCCTGTAGCAGTGCAGCACAAAGTGCTCTGTGCATCCGGGACGATACACATTCCAAAAGGCCTCGCGCGTGAGGCCCTCAACCGCACGGTACTCTTCAGGTCTTTCAAGTCTGATCTTCATCCTTTTCATCCTTTATCCGTTCAATCCCTGTTTTCAATAAAGCCGGTGACCAATTGAAAGACGGGTTCATAGCTGTCCCAGCGGACAGTCTTGCTATTGTCGGCCGGAGTGTGATAATGCTGGAAGGCACTTCCTTCCTCGTTTTCCAGGAAGATGCAGGGAACCCCGCGGACGGCAAAGGGGTAGTGGTCGCTGTTGGCGGCCAGGCTCCCCCGGTTGAGCGCCTCAAACAGGTGCTGCTCCCGGTTTACCTTCACGAACCTGGGGTACTGGCTCATACCGGCATCGCTCACCTCACAGTACAGGACCGGATTGTCGTCTCCGATCATATCAATATTGAAAAGGTATTTGATCTGACTCAGCGGCACAAGGGGATGCTCCGCAAAGAAGGTTGACCCCCTCAGGTTGGCATCCTCTCCGGAAAAAGCCACGAAATACATATCGAATTCGGGCCGATTCTTGGCATAGTGCTCTGCCAAGGTCACAACGGCTGCCGTACCGGAAGCGTTGTCATTGGCTCCAGGATAATATACTTTTCGCCCCAGATTGCCCAGATGGTCATAATGGGCCGTAAAAACGTAACAGGAGTCGTGCCTGCGTCCCTCCACCTTGGCGATTACGTTAAAGAGTTCATAATCATTGAGAAACGCATTTTCAACATTGACCTTTACGCTCTTTACGTTCTCTATGGCTTCCGGCGTTACCCAGATGATGGGCTTATCCACCACTTTCTCTCCGTATGCCTTGAAGAACTTAATGGGGGCCGCCCAGGTCAGCAGAAGGCCGGCGTTGGAGCACTCTCCGGTTTTCTGAAGTTTTGAAAACACTTCGCGATGCTTGTAGGTGAACCAGAAATCGCAGCATACCAGGCAGCCGGCATTCTCCGGTTCGGCCAAATCGGCCAGCAGCGCATCCCCGTTGAAGTTCACCGTATCTATGTGATACACCGGAAATTCCCCTTTGACACCGGGCGAATACTCCCGCATGGAGAAATCCACCCCGGCACGGAGTTTTTTCCCATCGGCCCACATTTCCATGGCGCCTGGAAAAGTGTTGATGTCGATGGTGAAGGGCTGGAGAGTCACATCGTCCACCCCGGCTTTCCGGAACTCCTTTTCCAGATATTTTCCGGCCTTGCCCACACCGCCGCGGGCATAGCCGCGCCCCTGGTACCTGGCACTGCTGAGCTCTTTGACTACCCGCTTGAAATGCGGCAGGTCCTGCGCATTCAGTTCAAGGGCTGCCAATGAAAGAAGGATAATAAGCAGCTTTTTCATATGCTATTCAATCACAAAACTGCGCGGATAGAAATCACTGTAGAAACGGCCGTCGGTGGCGGTGAATTTGAGGACACAGTAGTTGGGGTCGGTGACGCCGCCGGGATAGTATTGTGTGTCACCCTTGCGCCAGATCATTTCCTTCGAAGCGGCGTCAGTGAGCACCTCCATCGTGCCTCTGAGCATCATGCCCTTAAATCCTTTGGCATCGCAAAAATAGATGCTTGCCTTAGGGTTAGCCTTGTATTGAGCCACACGTATTGAGAAGGTGTTGGTGGTAAAGTAGAAGGTTTTGACACCCTCACGCTTACGTGGCTTCAACATAGCCTTGGTCCAGGGAAAACCGTCCTGGTCCACTGATGAGATGTAAGCGAGGGGCAGTTTGTCGGCCATCTGGCCGATGAGTTCCTTCACGCCGGAGAGAGCGGGATTCTCCGGCATGGAATCCGTAAGTGTCATCTCCTTGCGCCAACGTTTCAGATGCGGAAAATACATCTTCATCCGGCCGATGTATTCTTCCTTCGTGATGGGCTGCGGCAGCCCCTTGTTAACCTCGTCCACGAACTGGGCGCAGTGAGCGATCATCTCATCCATCGTGCACTCCTGCAAGAACTTCCCGTCCTTATAGCAGTACATGCAGTAATCTTCATTTTTGCTTCCATCGGCATTGGTGCCGAGGATTTCCCCGGTGAGCGGCATTCCGCAGCTCTGGCAAAATAACTGTTTCATTGTCAATAACTTCAATATTTAGCACCATGATTCCCTGAATCTCCCCATCAGGGCTGTATGGTTCCAGTAACAAATATAGCAAATTCCCATAAAAACCGAGAGAAATCCCCGCCTGTCACCAACATCTTAGCGCCTGCCCGGGGCAAAAAGGATATTTTTATGAATAAAATTTGGTTTATAACATAAACTTGTTTATATTTGCACCGTGGTTGAGACAGACTGCGCAGCTGTACTTGACCGCAGAAACAAGTTAAACGATTGATACAATGGAACAAAACAAAGAAATGACGGCTCAGAGAAGCCTTCAAATCATCAGCGAAACCTTTAACAACAGCCGGAAGGAAATCCTTCGGGGCAGCGCGAAGTTCTTTATGTTATGGGGAGTGCTGCTCACTGTTATCTCCCTTGTTATCTACCTTCTGTGGCATCATACCGGTAAGCCTGACTGGAACCTTCTTTGGTTTGCCATGCCGGTCATCGGATATCCTCTTGCCGCACTGATCGGAAAGCATAATAAGGCCATCCCCCAGAACGAGGTGAGCAAAATGCTCGGCAACGTGTGGACCGTCTTCGGCGCATTCGCCCTTACGCTCAGCTCCATCGCAGTTTTCCTGATCCCTATGCACGTGACGCTCATCATCGTCATCATCATGGGCCTGGCCGAATGCATGTCCGGCGTCCTGCTGAAAAACTGGCCGATTATCATCGGCGGCTTCCTCCTGGGAGTAGGCGGCGCCGTATTCGCCATGCTGGTAAAGGGAGAAGCACAACTGTTGATTTTCACCTTGGGAGGCGTCCTGCTGCTCGTGACCGGGTTCATTATGAAACTTCAGTACAAGTAGCCTATGTTTCCCAAGTTAGATCCCATTCTGCACTCGGAGCTCCGGCTGGCGGTGATGTCCATCCTGGCCGGAGTAGACGAGGCCGATTTCACCTATCTGAAGAAACAGGCAGGTGCCACCTCCGGGAACCTCAGCGTGCAGATAGACAAACTGACCGCCGCCGGCTACATTGCGGTTGAGAAAGGCTTCAAGGGCAAGATGCCCCGCACCACCTGCAAGATCACCACGGCTGGCCAGGAAGCCTTCAACAAGTACGTGGACGCGCTGAAAGAATACCTCCAGGCAAGTAAATAACCGAACGGAATAGGGCCGCCGCAAGAGGCCCGCGAAAATGGTGGAGATGTCCCGAAGTGGGGAGATGGAAGCAGGCTCAATACTTTCCGATATAATAACTGAACCTGTTCCAGCCAGTCGCAAAGCGGTACTCGTCCACATTTGCCATCGGGACCGTCACGGGAATGCCGGCGGGTATTCCGTCAAATGTGTTCTCGGAACACAAGGGCGGGGTCGCCGTCATACAGGAGATGGACTCGACGGCAAAGCATCCGGAGAATGCCCGCGCACCCATTGACTGCAAGGAGCGGTCAATCTTGATCTCCCGGGCAGAGGCACAAGCTTCGAAAGCACCGTCTCCGACACGCATGATGGTGGACGGAAGGCTGATTTCCTTCAATCCGATGCATCCGCTGCACAGTTCATCCGGAATCTCCGCGAAGGTGGGCGTGAATACCAGTTCTTCCAGAGAAGCGCAACCCCTGAAGGCCCCCTTGCCCAACTCGGAGATGGAGGCATCCAGCGAGAAGGCTCTCAGCTGCCGGCAGCCGTCAAAGGCATATTCTCCAATGACGGAAAGCGGCTGCGGAGTATTGATCGTCCGAAGGGAAGTACAACCGGCAAACGCCTCATTCTCAATCTGCGAGAGGGTCTTTGGCAGGGTGACGGAAGTGATTCCCGTGTAGTCGCGGAAAGCCCCCTGCCCGATTTGTGTAACGGTATAGCTTACTCCGTCATACTGCGCCTTGGCAGGGATTGTTATGTCACCACTCACAAAAGCTGGTCCGGTGACCGGTGTCAAGCGGACGTAGGTCATTTTGGACACGATAACTTCGAAGTTGTACTCTATTCCCCCTATGGTCTGGTTGAAACTGTCACCGCTGTTCAGCTTGGTACAGGACGGGATGGCTGCGGCCAGAGAGAGAAGGAGGGTCAATAGTTGTGTTTTCATGGTCAAACGGTTTTAATCCAAGTACAAAGGTATGGAGCGAATCTTCAACAAAAAAGGTCAGTTATCTATATTGACTGGACTATTTTCTACTTTTTCCCGTTTCTTTTTGCAATAATTCGTATATTTACTCGCAAATTTGATACTCGATGATTGATTTTGCGGAAATACTGCACCAGGACATCCGGAACCCCGAGTCTGTTACGGCGGCCTCGGACGAGTTCTTTATCCTCGACAATCCGCGGTTCTATCTGGCCGGCCGCTTCCCTTACAAGAACGACTGGCTCATCGCCACGCTGTGCGAATCCGGCTCGGCCAGCGGAATGATCAATCTGCGCGAATACCGGGTGGAAAAAGGCGGCTTTATCATTATCCTTCCCGGACAGGTCATCGTTCACAGTTCCCTGAGCGAAGACTTCAAAGGGCGGATCCTCCTCATGTCGCGACGGTTCATCGAGTCCCTCGACATCGGTCGGACACTCACCCTGACGGCCGCCATCGAGAACAGGCCCTATTACCAATTGAAGGAGAATGCCATTGAACTGACACAGGCGTACATCGCTTCCTGCAAGGCTATGATCCATAGCTCCGGGAGTGAGTCTGTCATCCGGGACAGCCTGCGGCTGCTTTCGAGGGCGTTCTTTCTGAGTGCGAGCCCGATGCTTTCCCAGCAGCAGGGAGTGGGACCGATCGGCCCTTACGGGAGATTGACGGAAGATTTCCTCACGCTTGTGGAGCGGGAATACCGGCTTCACAGGGAGCTGGACTATTACGCTCGGAGACTGAACAGGAATGCCAAGTACCTGTCGCGGCACATCAAAGAAGAGACGGGACAGACGGCCACGGACTGGATCGACAAATGCGTCATCCTCGACGCAGAGGCACAACTGCTCTCCACCAGACAGACCATCCTTGAGATCAGCGAATCACTGGGTTTCTCCTCCCAGTCCTTTTTCGGGAAGTACTTCAAACGGGTGAAAGGCGTATCACCCAAAGAATACAGGGCGAAGAATTAGTTGACCGTCTTCACCCTCTTTGTCGACGAAATGGCCCCGACGGGGCATACGAGCCGGCAGAGATGGCATCCGACGCATTTCGTGCCTATGAACCGGGGCCTCCGGGTTTCCTAGGGTTTTCATATTTCGCCATCAGATCCGGATACGACGCCTTCCTGACCGCAGTGATCCTGATTTTTATTTGAATAGAACTGTTCCGACCTTCGATATAATCCTGTCAAACGGTGTAAATATAAGCCAATTTGCCGAAAAGAAAAAGGGTTCCGCTCCCTGCCGACGGCTTAAGACAAAACCGAGGTGAAAACCATCTCCTTGCTGACATACCGGTCGTACAGATACAGACAGAGATCCGTTATCAGCAGGACGACGAACCCGGCCAGGCCGGAGCCGCCGTAGAGGAGGTTATTTACCGGCGTGACGACCAGTACACTGAGGCCCGCGACCGCATTGAACGTGCCGTGCAGGATGGCCGGGACGATGACGGAGCCGCTCTTTTGCCGGAAATACATCAGCATCGGAGTAAGCAGCAGGCAGAAAGACACCATCAGGAAAACACCCGCCACCGGATGCTGGGGATAATTATGGCCGTTCAGGATGAGGGGTGCATGCCAGAGGCCCCAGATGACACCGATCCACAGGGCGGCCGTGAGAAACTTCTTCCCCTTGAATTCCTTCATCAGGAAGCCGCGCCAGGCGATCTCCTCGCCGAAGGCGAAAAAGGCATTGATGGTGATCCCGCTCAGGAGCCCGCTGATCACCGAGAGGGCCAGGACGCCCCAGATGCCGACCCCATCCGGCATGGACTGCATGGCCGACTGCATCATTTCACTATCCGGCGTCCACTTGGCTCCGGGCATCAGCAGCGTCACGCCAAGGACCGCAAATGCGATGAGGGGCATCAGCACCCAGCCGATCCACCACCAGCGGTTGAGCTTGAAAGAGATGCCCAGCCCCTTCAGGACCGGATCTCTGAAAATAAGCTGCGTGAAAATAACCGCGAGCAGCGGAATGAGCATGGCTCCGGCACTGAAAAGAAAACCTTTTATCGCCACAAACGGATCGACGGCGGAAGGATCCTCGGGAAGTCCGACAGCGGAAGCTCCGCTGAAATGCATCGCCAGTCCGACCGCCACCATCGGCAGGAAGGCCAAAAGAATAAAGGTAACGAGTCGTTTTGTATTCATTTCTCTAAAGTTTTAAGCCATGTCACTCCCCTGCTTGCGGATACTCATAATATGGTCAGCCTGCTGAATCGGTTTGGAATCCTGATGCAAAGCTACGATTCTTTCCGCAATACCCATATCAGTTTTGCTGACAAAATCAAAAATGAGTAAATTTGAGCCATGGAATATCTGTCAAAGCAACGATACGACGAGATTGCAGCCGAGTTGAAGCATCTGATAGGCGAGGTTTACCCCAAGGTGCAGGACGACCTCGCCGAGGCCAGCGCCCAGGGAGACCGAAGCGATAATGCGGGATACCGTGAAGCAAGGCGTCTTCAGGGGAAGACCATCAGCCGTATCCGCTTCCTGCAGAGGATTCTGGAGCATTCACGCGTGATCGACCCCGACGTCCTCCCCAAGGACAGGGTCTGCCTCCTGAGCCGGGTCGTATTCACGAATCTATCGACCAATACCCGGATGGAATTCGAGATTGTCAGCCCCCACGAGATGGACCTCGAGGCCGGAAAGATCTCGCTGAAATCCCCGATAGGCGCCGCCTTGATGGGAAAGTCGGTGGGCGAAATCGTCGAGGCTCAGGTCCCCTCCGGAACCCTGCGCCTGAGAATCGACAGCATCACGCTCGACTGAGCTTCTTGCTTCTTTCTCCCAGCACGCACCAGCGGACAAGACAAGATGTCCCCAACAATGGGACACCTCCGTCAAATAAGGCCTGAAATGCAGGAGATGTCCCACTTTTGGGGACATCTTGTACTTTCCTGATTTTGGTTGACTCCGATTGGAGCCTTCCCCCGAAAGAAGTTGACTCTGGTTTAACTTTATTACTGGTGTAGGTTGACTCTT
>OMQK01000058.1 GCA_900313205.1 uncultured Bacteroidales bacterium
CAGCTCCGGGGCTACGAGCTCTATGACAGGTATATAAGGTCCATCATCACGGACACCACGGCCTTCATCGACTGGAGGAACCTAAATATATGGATCGCCCGTAACCTGCCTGAGCTCTACAAATACAAGAACGACTCCACCTTCGTCTCCGAGACCGCCTTCCATTCCCTCTTCGGGCCCACCGAGGCCGATGCCATAAGGCACTACACCTTCTGGCACCGCCGCTACTACCACGAGAAAAAGTGGCACCAAAGAGGTGCCAAGTTCCAGGAGTACGTGAAGGCCCCGATAGTGACCGAAGGCATCCGGCTTGATACCGTCCTAAGGGACATAGACGGCAACTTTGTCTATCAGTATACCCAAAGTATAAGGACACGTCCTAAGCTCCGTACGGTGGACATAGTCCTTTCCGGGGACATCTTCGAGCAGGAGCACCATCTCTACACCATGCCCCGCTCCGAGCCCCTCACCTTCTACATAAGTTCCCTGTCGGCCTTCGTGGACACCCGTGAGAGGTATCTCACCCGTGTGCTTGAAAGGAAGGCCGCGGCAAACACCGCCTGCTATGTGGACTTCGCCAGTGGGAGTAGCGAGATTGACCTCTCCCTCGGTCATAACGCCACTGAGATGGGACGTATCCGGGGCAATATCCTGGAACTCCTCCAGAACACCTCCTTCGACCTTGACAGCATAGTGATAAGCGCATCGGCCTCCCCGGAAGGGACCGTGAAGTCAAACGGGGCCCTTGCGGAAAGAAGGGCGGCCTCGGTGGCAACATATTTTGATGAATATATACGTCACTGGAGGGATTCCGTAAAGAAAAACTCCTTCTCCGTGAGCGTGGACGATTCCGGCAGGGAGTCCATCGGCCATAATACATCAATACCTGCTTCCATCCCTTTCCTCTCCCGCTCCAGCGGCGAGAACTGGCCCTACCTTGGCGTCCTCGTGGATGAGGACACGGTGATGACTTCACAGGATAAGCTCTCTTTCATACGTCACCTGGAGACCGCCGATGTTGACGAGCGTGAGAGGAGGATGCAGGCGGAGCCCTGGTACCGTTATATGAGGGAGAATCTCTATCCGCGCCTCAGGACCGTGAAGTTCGATTTCTTCCTCCACCGCAAGGGAATGGTCAAGGACACGGTCCACACGACGGAACTTGACACAACCTACATGCGTGGCGTGAGGCTTCTCCAGGAGAGGGAGTACGAGAAGGCCCTCACCTGCCTTCGGGACTACCGTGACTACAACACGGCCATAGCCTACGTGTCCCTTGACTACAACGCCTCCGCGATGGCTATCCTCCAGGAGCTCCCGAGGACCCCCCAGGTGAGTTATATGCTGGCACTCCTCTATGCCCGCGCCGGGGATGACGGGAAGGCCGTGGAGAACTACCTCCGGGCCTGCCGGGATGACCGGTCCTATGTCTTCCGCGGGAACCTGGACCCTGAGATCTATGTCCTCATACAGCGTTACGGGCTCAACAAAGACGACGAAACCTTTTGATACCCATACATTAACTTTTAAACCGTTTTCATTATGAGAAGATGCTTTTCAATCTTTCTGACACTGGCCGCAGTTATCGGCCTTATGTCATGCAACAAAAACGCCCCTGTCACAGCAGGAGACACCCCTGAGGCTGTTCCCGACGCCACACTTACCGTTAATATCGGCATGGAGAACGAGGCCGTAAAAGCAACTACCGCCCAGGTCAAGGACTACCAGATCAACAAGGTGCAGGTATTTGTCTTTGATGCCGCCGAAAAACTGGAGACATCCTATTTTGAGCAAGGCCTTGACAAGAACACCACCCACAGCGTGAAAATTGCCACTTTCACTGGTAACAAGACCGTGTACGTGATTGTAAACCACAACAGAATCACGCATTTCAAGCCCCACACCACAACAATTGCAAACCTTGAGGCAGAGATTACGGACCTCTCCCTAAACACACCCTCATCCCTTGTGATGTCCGGAAAGAACACCGTAACGGTTGGTAAATACGGCAACAACGGCGCTGCAGGCACGGATTCCCAGATTCAGGCGGTCAACGTGTACGTGAAAAGACTCGCCGCAATGATTCAGCTGGACAATATCCAGGTAGACTTCCGCGGCACCGACTTGGAGGGCAGCACCTTTACCGTCCAGCAGATATACCTCAAGAATGTGGTAGGTAAATCAAGGCTTGGCGTCACCGGCCTTACCGGAACGGCAAATTCGGCCGTCCTACCGCTGGCGATAGATGATGCAACCCTCTCCAATATAGACAACTGGTACAATAAGTTCACTCTCCAGCCCACCGGCGCCCCGGCCGTAACTTTTGAGAGCGAGATCAATGCGTCATGCTCCGTTAACGGATCGGCCACGGAAATGGGCCGCCACCTCTTTGCATACCCCAACAGAACGGATTCTGACTCCCATACACCCGCAACAGGGACATTCAGCCCCAGGCATACGCGTTTTGTCATAAAGGCCCACGTGAAAGCGGCGGCAGGCTACAGCGACCTTGATGCCGATACTTTCTATGTGTTTGACCTCCCCGTCCTGGCGGCCAACAACATCTACAAAATCACCTCCATCAAGCTCACCATGCTGGGTAAGGACAACGACGACAGGGACGATGACATCCAGGCAGGCAAGATCCAGCCCGCCATCACAGTTGATCCATGGAACGGAACCACCAACCTCTCCTATGAATTCTAGAGCTCTCCGGGGCGGGATACTTGCAGCCTCCCTTCTTCTTGCCTCCTGCCGCGCCGTGGTGCTGGAGGACAGGACCATGTGCCCCAGTTTTCTCTTCTTCGATGTGGCCGATGCCTCACGCTTCCAGCGTTATACGGACGTGTTTGCAACGGTGTACGCCCACCCTGACGGAAGGCTCATTGACGAAGCCGGAACCAGCGTAGGATACATTGACGACAGGCTATTCTTCTTCACGGTAAGGGGAACCGCAGCGGTGAAAGGATACGGTCTCATGGGGCAGGAAGGGCTTGTCAGGGACGGCTCCGTGTGGACCGTCCCCATAGGCAGGGACTATGCGCCCCTTTTCCGCTTCGGTTACATGGCGGAAGTTCAGGAGGAGACCTTCACCGTCCCGGTAGAGTTTACCAAAGAGTATTCGCATGTGAGTGTTCAGTACCTTGGTGCCGACACCTTTGATCACGCCGGAGGACGTTTCCCCTTCTACATAACAGTAAGAGGAAACACCTGCGGCATAGACGCCCTCACCGGCAATCCGGTAACGGGGCCTTTCCAGACAATGCCAAAGGAGAGCGGAATCGGCCATTTTGAGTTCACTCTCCCCCGCCAGGCCGACCACAGCCTTGTCCTGGAAATGTACGCCCGGGAAGGACTATATGAGTACAGGGACTTCCAGACATCCTACAACCTGTATGAACTGCTCCGGGATAAAGGCGGCATCACCTGGACAGAGAAGAACCTCCCGGACCTCTACATTGAGATTGATTTTGAGGAGACCACCGTCAATGTTGGGGTTTACCCGTGGGGAGAGCAGGAACTGGAATACGGACTTTAGCAAACGGATAATAATATGAAACACTTTCTTTCCATAATCCTTTCCTTTGCAGGAGTTGTGTCCTGCGCCGTCCCATATCAGCCGGAAAACAAGGCCGCAGAGTATCCTGAGGCCGATTCCCTACTTGTAAGCGTGGTGTTCTGGGCCCAGAATGGAGGGGATTCCAAAGTGACGGGAGTGACAGATTCCGACGAGCGGGCCACAGGCCGATGGGCGGTTTTTGCCTTCAACGACCACACCGGGCATTTCCGCTGGGAAAGCTCAGAAAACGGGACTCCCCTCACCCTGCAGCTTACGGCAGGGCAGCGCTATACCTGCTTTGCAATTGTCAATTATCCAACCAGCGGGGTCGGGGCATTCGACCCTTCCACTGTCCGTACTCCGGAAGACCTGACCGGCAAAGTCGCCTACCTTGGAGACAACAGGATATCGGCCCTTCTTATGTTTGGATACACATCCATAATTCCCGTTCCGGGTGCCGCCGCGCCCGTTTCCATAAATGTCAGCCGCCTTGTTTCAAGGATAGACCTGAGGAGGCTTGAGGTGGATTTCAGCGCAAAGCCTCATCTTGCCGGCAAGACTTTCACCCTCCGCGGAATCTATGTCACAAATGCGTACAGGACTTCCTTATACGGGAATGATTATACCTATCAGGAGTTGTCGGGAACACGGTCGGCATGGTACAACACCGGCGGCTGGCACCGCGGGGAAAGCGCCGAAAGCGGGATTGACGCCATCCTTGGAGACAGGGGGATAAACGCCGTGGTATCGGCCGGAAATCCGTACACGGTAAACCACTCGTTCTACGCCTTTCCAAATCCCACCAGGGAGGCCGATGACATACGCACAATGGAGGCCTGGATGCGCAGATGTACCCGCCTTGTCATTGAGGCATCAATAGATTCAGACATAGTTTATTACGCCATCACAGTACCAGGGATGGTGAGGAATTGCATCTATGCCGCCTCAAACGTTGTGATTCACGGCAGGGGCTCCAACGACCCCGAAATCATTGACATAGACCCGGACATCATAGAGGCCGATATAGTTCCCGTAATTGACGACTCCTGGGACGGAGCAGGAAACATAATACTGGATTAGACCAAGATGAAAAACACCCTGATATCACTTATAATCCCTGCAGCCGTCCTTGCCGCCGGGTGCACTGAGGCAGAGACAGACTCCCCTGCCGGCCTTCCGCTGCGCCGGGAGGCCATGGAGGTTGCAACGGTCCACGTTGGATTCTCCTCCACGGAAATGGGCGACGGCACAAAATCCGTGGTCTCGCAGGACGTAGAGAACTTCACGGAAGCCTATCTCTTTGCATTCTGGGCTTCCGGGGCCGATGCCGGTAAGCCATGCACGGTGGGCGGGGCTCCCGCAGCAGTGTACACGGACAGCAAGAGCTTCAACTGGACTCTCCCTGCTAATGAGCCCATAGAAGTGATGGCCGTTGTAAACGCCGTGGATGATATCAGGCGTGAAATAGACCTGTGGGCAGCAGGCATAGCTCCTTACACAAGGGATGAGCTCCTTTCCTTCACATTCTCCTGCGCCTCCCCAAGCGATCTAATGGATCTCCATGACAGGGAATACAACATGCCCATGACAGGGTCGGTGACGGTGACCATTGACCCGGAGGCACCCTCCCTCACCATTCCGGTAAAGCGCCTCTTTGCAAAATTTGACATAACCCTTGATGTAAGCAGCTGGGCCAGTGACGGCTGGACAGTCAACGCCGCACATGTTTCCGGAGCACGTTCAAATACGGAAGTACCGTATTTCCACACCGGAACGGGCGTTGGATTCAAGCAGACCGATCCCGGGAAATTCGCAGCCGTGGACTCATCCACGGATGATGACCTTGACAATCTGGATTTCAGGGATGCCGACAACCGGTCAAAAGCCGTCTCATACTACTTTCTGGAAAACTGCCAGGGAGTTTCAGGGAGTGCATCCAAGTGGAGCGCGGTAGCACTTGACCTTGGCTCTGCCGTAGACAACTGCTCCTATCTTAAGATTAACGTGGGAGCAACTAAACCGGGTTACGGAGAGCGCCGCTTCGGTTACCGGATTTATCTGGATTCAACTCCCGGATCGGCCATGAAATCCGGCTTCAACATTATCAGAAACACATACCGGTCCATCATCCTGAAGCTTGGTTCTCCGCAGGACGGCTTCCTGTGGACAAATACATCGGCCCTTACGGCGGCTCCGGGAGAGACTTTGAGCATCCCCTTTGAAACTACTCTAGATAGTAGCGAACTGTCCTTCCTTCCGCTTGGCAGCGGGATTGAATACGTGAGTCATTCCTTCCACAGCAATACTGAGCAGCTTACCGGCTTCCCAAGCGGCGGGACGGCCGTTTTCCAGGTATCAGGCGGCGCCGCGGACGGAGACTATTCCATAAGGGGCGGAAACAGCGCCGGAGATATATCGGATGAGGTGAATGTCCAGGTGGTTTCTCCGGTCACTCTCACATATAGTGTATCGGCCAGCCACTATGCCTTCCAGAGATTCACTATTACGCTTCACTCGGAGGACATGACCGGCTGGAGCAGCGCAAAGAAGGCCCGGCTGGAGGACGTGTTTGCAAACCTGTCCCTGAGGTGTACTTCCATTGATACCCATCTTATCTCAGAGGGGGCGGCCTATTACAGCGGCAATGTGCTTAACAAAGTTTTCACAGTGATGTCCACAAGGGCAGCAGCGGCCACTTTTGAGGCCTACAATACTGCCAGCGACGTAACATATAATGACATTTCCGTGTCCATTGACAGGCCTGTCATACACTTCATTCAGACACTCACAGGGCCGTATATGGACAATAGCTTCATCGGCCTTGACGACGAAGGCGATGAGGGGCCCATTTATGACACCCCCATCACGGGACAGACCGCCAAGGGGTATTTCCAGATATGCAGTGAATCCGGGACGGCCATCCTCATCCAGGCGGAAGACCTTGCCCTTGGCTCACTTGGGCTCACAGGCGTGCTGGGATTTCCATCCTCCGTTTCACGGGCATCTTTCTCCCCCAGTACATTCTATTTCAGCACCTATCTTGACGACTGGATTTGCCTGGAGGGAGACGGATTCTACTCCAATGTGGACGATGTCTGTGAATTCATCTCCGTGGTTTACAGCCCAGACCTGCAGCTGCGTTCCGAATCCGGGCAGCTGGTATGCTCTGAGCCAGTTCACCTTAAAGTGACAAATCCGTTTGCAGAGTGGTTCAGGACCGACGATCTTACTCCGTTCACCTACTCTGTGATTGTGGATGGAAGCTCGAATTATGTCACAACTGACGACTTTTCTTCAAGATGGCCTTATTGGGCCGATTTCCAGCCAAGCGTCATCTCACACGGGAACGTAAACACATCCAAAGGCTCTTACTCCCCATATTCCCTAATCTGGGACAGCCACGCCAACGAAGTTGAGCGCCTGAGTGTTGCCAACGACCTCCATAACCACGGGCTCATAGAGATTGGCGGCACCATCACCCACACAAGGACCGGAGACACCATGACTATGCTTTGGGGCCGGGTCAATGTAATACGTGAATATGTCATATATGCCGGTTACCAGTTCAGCCAGGTCAATTACCTTAGCTCACCAACTGCACCGGCAAATTCCGGAAGCATGTCAAGATTCATCCCGTACATCTTTGTCAGGGACAATACAGGTATGCCGGTGAGCCTTAGAAACTGCGTCAGGACCACGGCCACTTCCCAGAGCGGAATCAATTCCGTGAACCCGTCGGAGAATTTCTATGCCGAGACATGCCGAACGGAGCACTGGTGGCCGGAACACGCCAACATGTCAAGCTACGACCATAGTAACTCCACCCTCTGGGACTGCGAATACTCAGATACGGAGCGCTCCTACCTACTCCAGAACAAGGTGGTTGTATATCCATCGGCCAAAACCGTCACTTCAAGGGGAGAACTCTCCTACTATGAACTTCAGTATGTGGGGCCCGTTGCCGATTCACACCTCAATTTCTTCCTCGGGCATCATGGGCACCATGCGGATAATATCTATTCCTTCCGGAGCGTAGCCTACTGGAACGCACCAGCTTTTGAGTTTCAGACTACTGCCATTACCCCTTCCGAAGTCCGTACCTTCCCCAGCGGGGAGAAATACCTTGCCCTCGGGGACTACACCAGGGTGCGATTCTTCTGGAGGATGAAAAAGAGTTCACTTACCAAACTGAACAGCTATGACACCAGGTATGCAATTGACCTCACCCAGACCTTCAGGACCAGTTATACCAATACCGGAGACGGCTCCACATACTATATGTACTACTTTGGAGAGGATATGTTCAAGCAGGCCTACACTGCCACGGCATACTATGATCCAAGGCGTAACACCAGGGAGAAGCTCAAGCTTTATACACCTTCCATCCCCTTCTACAGGCTTACTGGAAATACCGCGCACGCAGCTTTTGACGGCTCGGTCTCAGGTAGTTACAAGGAGGAAGACATTGTGAACAGCCATAAGATGGGCCAGGCCTACGGCACGGCCGACTCCTTCTGGCTGCCGGGAAACCAAATTGAATAACCATATGAAAAAACACATTCTGGCACTTTTCCTGTGCCTTCTAAGCATGAGCACTGCCCTCTGCCAGCAAAAAGGGCATTTCCTCCTTGGGGGTGGGACGTCCGTCATCTTCGGATCCGAGAGTCCGTCAATTCTGATGTATTCACTGGAAGCGGGCATCTCCTACAACATCTTGGAGAGCCTCAGGCTCACGGGAACACTGGGCGGCTTCCGCAGCGTGATGTCCTTCGGGGATGATGGCTGGCAGCCCCAGACCGCCAACGGCCCCCTTGCCCGCATCGGGGCCGATTACCTCTTCCTGCCGGAAGGTTCCGCCTTCCGGCCATCGGCCTCCCTCAGCGTAGGATACAGGCTCAGAGTACCTCCAGGGGCCGATTCCCCAGGGCTCACCGGTCCACCAGTGCGGGCCGATGGCGCCTTCCTCACGGCCGGCATAGGCGCTGATATCTGCGTGGGCGGCCTCTGCCTGAGCATTGCCCTCACGGGCGAGCTCACCTCCACCCTCCACCCCGCCGCCGGAATAAAACTGATGGTGCTGTTGCCGTAATGCCTCCGCCCCACGCCTGCGGCCGCGCCGCGTTAAACATAACACACTCATACTCAGCTACTTATGCAAAAACCTCTATGCAAATTTGCCTGGAGGTTTTTGCATAATCCACTAACCCTCAACCACTTACATTCAACGCCCTTCCCTATCCCTTAGCTGCACACTAAGGGATAGGGTTTGTTGCGTCCTATCTGTCATGCCCGACCCCGATCGGGCATCTTATGCCGATTATCAATCTATTAAATCCATAAATCTATGAACAAACAAAAATTCATGGACTATGAACGTCCAACTACCGAGCTTATCGATCTACGTATCGAAAGCGGAATCTTAATTACAAGTGATCCGGAAAACAATCCGAACAAGGGATATGAAAGCGGATGGAATCTCGGTGATATTTAATGTCGTACGGCCATGAAAAAAACATTATTCGTATTAGGTGCTGCATTTTTAGCACTCGTTGCTTGCAATACGGAGATTAGCGATCCCACTGTTAATGAAAAGCCCGTCGAGATTGAGAAAGAACCCATCGTTCTCTCTTTCTCTTCCGAAAGGCCACAAATTGAAGCCGAAGATAACACAAAAACGGCATGGGATAGCGGCACTTCCTCAATTGTATGGACATCCGGCGACAGAATCCGCGTGGGATATACACTAGACGGCAATTGGATGAGTGACCAACTATACCAATGCTCCTTCCGGAAGCGCAGTTTTTTATGGTATTTATCCTTCTTCTTCCATTTCATCGACAGACTCAAACTATGCACCTAGTTTAACCGTGGTTATTCCAGCCAGTCAAACTCCAGGTGCTAATACTTTTGATAAAGCTGCCGATATCATGGTTGGGAAGACCGCGGCAACAGATCTTACTGGCGCTTTCCCCACCGAGCCTCTTGCTTTGGAATGGGATCGCATTGTGGCACATGCTGACATTACATTTAAGAACCTTGACGTTGATGGAGATGCAAGCGTGAACAAGATTACACTCGCATTCAACAGTGAAGCAAAAGTAGTTGGCACCATCTATCTGGATGTGACAAATGGCAATGTTACTACCACAGGTAGTTCTTCCAATGAGATTGAAATTCAGGGTACTAACCTTTCTATTAATGAAGGTAATATAGAGGCTTGGGCCGCTGTTCTTCCTGTCACATTTACCTCAGTTGACGTTACAGTAAAGACAGACCTTGCTACTTACACTCGTTCCATTACCGGCATTAGCAAGACCTTTAAGAAGAATGCCCGCAACACACTGGGTATTAATATGGCAAGTGCAACTAAAACGCTTAATAGCATTCTCATTCCTGATGGCAACTATGTTATTGCTGCTGAGAGCAGTGGTACTTATTATGCTATCTCCAGCGCAGCAAATGGTTCTTCAGCGCGTCGTGATAGAAGTGTAATCACAACTGTTGGATTTGACCCTTCAAACTATAGTGCTGTTTCACCATACACTGCCGCCAATTCTTTAATCTGGACTATTACTAATGTGGACGGTGGCGTAAAGATCAATTTGGCAGGTGACACCGATAGTTATATGGCGTACGGAAACAATACACTGCCGCTAAATTCTACAGGAAGCATTTTCGAAGTAACGGAAGGGTCTGCTACAGGGTTATATAATCTGCGCAGCACAAGTTATATTTATATGAATGGAAGTAATGGTTTTGGTTGTTATGCAAATGCTCAAACAACTAAAGATCTATACTTCATTCCTGCAACCGGTACACCTACACTTTCATTTGCAGAAACGAGTAAGGCTGTTGCGGCCGATGCATCATCAGTATCCTTCTCCTATACAAGCGCCTTCTTAGCAGGAACTCCTACTGTGACTGTCACATCTGATGAAGGAAACGCTGTTGCGTCAACATCCATCTCTGCCGGTACTCTGACCGTTAATCTGAATACCAATTCATCGAGCAGTCCTAAGAGCATTACTCTTACCGTATCGGCAGCTGGTGTCAGCGACGTAGTGCTTACCATCACTCAGGCTGGAGTTTTGCCGGATGCTGAAAATGGAGATGTTCTTTGGGCAGAGGCATTCATGGGCTTCTCTAATGGAAGTGTTCCCACTAGCAGCAACGCAAATACTACAATCTTTGGAGGTGGTAGTTTAACTTATAGTTGCACCGTTTCTGGAACACAGATTTATACTGGAAGTATGTCAGCTGGAGGTGAATCACCGGAACTGTTAATCAAGAATAACGGAACATTCTCAGTAACCGGAATTCCAACAGGTAACGCAACAAGTTTCACCCTTGCATTCAAGTCAAATAATGGCTGTACTGTAAGTGGTAGTGCTACTATTGGCGAAAACATTGGATCAGGAAAGGATTACGTCTTTGCAGTTACTGTGCCTGGCGGGACTTCTAAGATTAACTTTACTTTTACAAACTCAACAGGCGGGAATACACGCGTAGATGACTTTAGCCTTGTTGCAGGAGCTCCCGTTCCCACTATTACTGTATCAACTTCTGCCGCTTCATCAACTGTCACTGCTGAAGGCACTACCGCTACTCTAAACGGTAGTCTTGCTCTTGTGAATGGCGCAGAAAACACTAACGTTACTGAGGCTGGTTTCTACTACAAGCTTTCTTCTGCTGGTTCATATGAAAAGGTAACTTGTGCTTCAGCCCCTACATCTACCACATCTTTCTCTTATGACCTTACAGGTCTTACTAAGGATGCGGAATACACCTACTACGCATATGCCATTTATGATAGCGGAAGCGAGATTTTGGGTAAGGCGACAGAGAAAACATTCACTCCGACTCAGAGTGGAGGTCCTGCATCTGGTACTACGATGTGGAGTGAGACCTGGACGGGCTCAACTACAGCCACATCAGGTAGTGATAATGCTACTCCATCAGCAAATTATGGGAAAGGTACATATGTGTACAATAGTGGTACAGTCACATATTCTCAGTCAGCAAATACAGTTTATGTAAGAAACGAGAATACAGGTGGCGGTACAGCACCGGAACTCTTATTAAGTAGCGGCAAAACATGGACTATAGCGAATATCCCTACAGGAGGAGCTTCATCTCTTGACTTAACGTATGTTTCTAATAACACGAAGTCTTCTGTTACTGTCAATACTGATGGGGCAAGTATTAGTGGTTCAAGTAAGAGTTACACAATCACTACAGGCGGAGCTCCCACAATTACTCTTACTTTCTCTTGTTCAGGGAATACCAGAATCGATAATGTTTATTTAAAAGTCCATTGAAGTTCTCCCACTCCGCAGGCTACCGCTAGTGTAGTTACCGGAGGGACTGAAAGCGTCGGCTCAGCAGGGGCTACCCTGCTGGGCACGTTTTCGGGAGCTACAGGAACAATATACGAAACAGGCTTCTATTGGGGCACCTCATCCGGCAATCTGAGTGAGCAGGTGACGGATGATGGCTCCAACAGCTCCAGTGGAAATATCTCCTGCGAACTGACCAGCCTCTCTGAGAGCACCACGTACTACTACAAGGCCTATGTCCTTGAGTATGACGCGAGCACGTCACAATACGAGGAACGCTATGGCACGGTGAAGTCGTTTACCACTACAGACGACGTCCCGGCTGTTCCCACCGGCTGGCTTGAGCTTCCTGCCATAACTGGCACCGAGGACTATGTGGGAGTGTTCTATGGGGAAGGCGGAACAACAGAGGAGTATAGGAATTATAGCTACAATTACAGCTATACCTACTATGCCTCCCTATGGACCGCATATCCTTTGACAAAGGCTCATACCACAGGTAGCGCATCCACCAGCAGTTGGCGTTACAACCCCAACATCGACTACGACAAACAGGTGTATATCACCAAGAACAGTTATGGTACGATGTACGGAGATGACACCTACTCACGAGGCCATCAGTGTCCAAATGCCGACCGAAAGAGTGACGACACCATGAACCGCCTGATGGAAAGGCAGGGAGAGCTCACCGAGAAGATAGAGCACGTAGGCGGCTGGGAGATAGATATGTGATTACCGGCCCGGCTTACAAAACGGTAGGTAACAACGAGACCATACATTACCTCACCGGGGCAACGGGCAAGAACGCCAATCCCACGCAGCTGCCTATCCCGAACTATTACTGGAAGGCTTTCCTGAAGGTAAAATGGAGCGGGAACACCGTCACAAGCGCATCGGCCATAGGCTTCTGGTTTGAACATAAAACATACAGCAGCCAGAGCTACACCTCCTATGCCAAGAGCGTTGACTACATAGAGCAGATGACCGGCCTGGACCTCTTCACCAACCTCCCTGGAGACAATGATTCCGGTATAGAGAAATCGGCCGAATCCAACACCAGCTGGACAACCTTCCAGAACTTCTGATGAAGCATTAATATGAAAATGGCAGTCACTGTTGAAGTGACTGCCATTTTTTTGTGCCGCGAATCCACAAAATCGGCCTTATAGGCGTTCTGAGTGGATTGGCGGCAGGGATTTGGGCGAAAAACGGCCTTTTGCTTGCCGCGAATCCAGAAAATGTGCCCCATACGGCGTATAAATGGATTGGCGGCCACCGGAGTACAAAGGAGATTCCGGGTCAAGCCCGGAATGACAGAAAATGCGGCTCCAATCTGGAACCGCATTCTTTATAGTGATTTGATTTCCTCTATAGGAAGCCCTGTGGCCTTGGAGATATCCTCCGGAGACATTCCCATCTTCAAGAGATTCTTGGCCGTTTCAACCTTGCCTTTCTTTTCTCCTTCTTTCTCTCCAATTTCCTTTCCCTTATTCTCTGCAAAGGCAATTTGGTTTTTTATGTCTCGTTCGGTAGTCATGTCTTTATAATCCGATCTCATCTAGTATAGCTTTGACCTGTACTTTGTATTTAGGGACCTCATTAACAGCCGTATCCCATAATAATTCTGGCAATATTGAGGAGTAGCCGTGGACAAGAACGTGTCTCATCTTAATTATATCTACCCATGGCACTTCTGGGTGAGATTCCTTCAAGGGAAGACTGATCATATAAGATGCTTCTCCAATAATTTCCACATTTTTCAATATGGCGAAGTATCGGAGTTTATCGGCCAAGAATTCTTCATAATCCAGCCCGTTTACAAATGAGGAAACGTAATCAGCCGCCTCCAGAATGTCTTTCAAACGGCCCTTATCTCTATTAGGCTCTCTCATACACAAGACGCTTATCTTTGTTCACGGATGGACGGGCATATGGCTTCAGGGCTTCCTCCGGAACAAGGTCCACCGGTCTGCCGGAGGCGGCTTCAAGTTGGTTGACAAGGTCTGAGAAAGCGAAAAGGCCCATATGGGCAGATTTGTCCAGAGTCACCAGCAAATCAATATCACTGTCTGGCCGCTCTTCCATACGGGCAAAGGAACCAAACAACCAGGCACGAAGTACGGGAGCCGTGGAAAGGACCTGGCAGATAGCCCTGACCGTGGCGATTCTGTCATTATTAATCTGGCCAAGAATCTCATTAATCTCCTCTTTCTTGCCTTTTCTGGTTGCATATCGCACCAGTCTAGACGTGTTTACGTTGTACTGTTCCATAGCATGCTGGAAGCGGCGTATAGAATCAGAAAGTGTCTCCCGTTGAAATTCCTTATCAGCCAACTGGTCTACAAGAAGCTTTTCAATTGTGGGCACCGGAACACTATCTTCTTGCAATACAGGTGCTTCAGAAATAAGCGGTTTAACAAAGATAAAGTCGTGCAGGTCCTCAATCATTGGATAGGCCTTCCGGATATCAACAACGTCCGGAAAATGATTTTTGAGGGCCGAGATAACCTCCGTCATATCACTCTTAGACACCTCTACAACCAGATTCCTGGTGTGCTGAACGATGCAGCTATTTACACCAACGCACTCATCAATAAGCACATTGCACACATCCCTCATAAGAGGTGTTATTTCAGTACGATAATCCATACTTCTGCGTCTTTTTGCAAAGATATGGATTTTGGCAATAATTTGCAAATATTGCCAGAAAGAACAATAACAATTATATGAAGCAATTCTCCAGATTATTTGCTATCTTCGTAATAATAAATGAATTAGAGATGATTAGGTTAAAACTTGTACTTGCAGCACTTATAGCTATGGTGGGTATCACAGCCAGCGCACAGAGCGCTCTGGACATCATTCACGCACGCAAGAGCGTACGCACTTATACAGATGAAAACGTCTCTGAGGAGCAGGTGGAGACAATCCTGAGGGCGGCTATGGCTGCACCTTCAGGGATGAACGCGCAGCCGTGGCGTTTTGTTGTTGTGAGAGAACAGGCAACAAAAGAAAAGCTTGCCGGCTGCTTCAACAAGATGATCGCAAA
>OMQK01000031.1 GCA_900313205.1 uncultured Bacteroidales bacterium
CCCTCATCTGGTCCTCGATGGCATAGATCTTCTCATCCAGAGCCTTGGTGTCAAACTTGGAAATCTTGCGCACCGGCTTTTCCACCAGTTTCAGGATATCCTCCATCACGATGGGCCTGTGCAGAAGGTCCTGATACTGGAGCATCTGGGACAGGATGTCCTGCAGCTGCTCCTCCCAACTCATCTGGTTCTGCTCCAGAACCTTGTAGATGCGGTTTTCAAAGAAGATGCGCTCCAGGGAGCTGTAATGCCAGTCGTTCTCAAGTTCTCCAAGTTTCACCTCAAGTTCCGCCTTAAGGATGTCACGGGTATGATAGGTGTCATACTCCAGGATTTCATCCACGGTAAGGAACACGGGCTTGTTCTCACGGATGACGCAGGCGTTGGGAGAAATCTTGGTCTCACATTCCGTGAAGGCATAGAGAGCGTCAATGGTTTTGTCCGGGGAGACATCGGCCGGAAGATGGATGATAATCTCCACTTTATCCGTGGTCATATCGTCAATCTTCTTGATGTTGATCTTCTTCTTCTCCTTGGCCTTGATGATGCTGTCTATGATGCCCTGGGAGGTTTTTCCGTAGGGGATTTCAGTGATGGTGATGGTGCTCTTGTCCACTTTGTTGATGCGGGCGCGTACCTTCACCATACCTCCGCGCTTTCCCTTGTTGTACTTTGAGCAGTCTGCTATTCCGCCGGTAGGGAAGTCCGGGAGAATCTCATACGGCTGGCCCTTCAGGATGGCGATGGAGGCGTCAATCAGTTCGTTGAAGTTGTGGGGCAGGATCTTTGAACTGAGACCTGCGGCAATGCCTTCCGTGCCCTGGGCCAGCAGCAGCGGGAAGCGCACGGGAAGTTCCGTGGGCTCCTGGTTACGGCCGTCATAGGACGTCATCCAGGGGGTTACCTTGGGATCAAAGACAACTTCCTTCGCAAACTTTGAGAGGCGGGCCTCAATGTAACGGGGCGCAGCATTTGAGTCTCCGGTAAGGATGTTACCCCAGTTACCCTGGCAGTCTATGAGGAGACCCTTCTGACCCAGCGTCACAAGGGCGCCAAGGATGGAGGCGTCTCCGTGGGGATGGTACTGCATGGCCTGGCCCACAATGTTGGCAACCTTTGTGTAGCGGCCGTCATCCATTGTGGCCATAGTGTGCAGAACACGCCTCTGAACGGGCTTGAAACCGTCTACGATATGCGGCACAGCCCTGTCCAGGATGGTATATGAAGCATAGTCCAGATACCACTCCTTGAACATTCCGGAGAGCTTGTACTTGCGGCTGTCTCCGCTGAGGAGCCGGTCAAATTTCCCGGACGCGGCAGCGTCTTCTCCAAGTTCCTCGTCTTCGTCTTCAGGTGCGTTTTTGATGTCGTCCCAATCGTCTGCCATAGGTTAAGCTTAAAATTCATATCCAAACCGGCGGAGTTCCTTGCGGTCCTCCCTCCAGTCAGGGTCCACTTTTACAAATGTAGAGAGGAAGACCTTCTTCTGGAAAAAGTCCTCCATATCAATGCGGGCCTCGGTGCCCACTTTCTTGAGCATGGCGCCTTTTTTGCCGATGATGATGCCCTTCTGGGACTCCCTCATAACATAGATAACGGCGCTTATCTCATAACGTTCCTCGCCTTCGTGGAAGGACTCTATCTCCACCTGGCAGCTATACGGAATCTCTTCCGAGTAGTTGAGGAAGATCTTCTCACGGATGATCTCCGATGCAAAGAAGCGGAGGTTCTTGTCCGTGAACTGGTCCTTGTCAAACCAGGCCGGGGCTTCCGGAAGCCTTGATGAAACGGCCTCCATAATGCTCTCAAGATTGAATTTCTCCTGGGCCGATGCAGGAATGACCTCCGCCTTCGGGAGCCTTTCCTTCCACCACTGCATGAGCTCCACCACCTTTTCCTGGGTGGAGAGATCAATCTTATTGAGCACAACCACAACGGGGCAGTCCACCTTGGAGAGCTTCTCAATGTAGGCGTCGTTTTTATCGGCCTTCTCAACGGTGTCTGTCACATAGAGGATAATGTCGGCATCCCCTATTGCGGTGTCAACAAACGAGAGCATGTTTTCCTGAAGCCTGTAGTTGGGCTTGAGGATGCCGGGGGTGTCGGAGTACACAATCTGGAAGTCTTCTCCGCTCACGATACCCATGATGCGGTGACGGGTGGTCTGGGCCTTTGCCGTCACAATTGAGAGCTTCTCTCCCACAAGGGCGTTCATCAGCGTGGATTTACCCACGTTGGGATTGCCGATGATATTTACGAATCCTGCCCTGTGTGCCATTATACGTATGCTCCCATTTTGAGGATGTTCACCTCGCCCTCGGTGAGGTAACGCCAGTCGCTCTTCTTGAGGCCTTTCTTGGTGAGACCGGCAAAGTACACGCGGTCAAGGGCGCGGACTTCGTAGCCCAGGGCCTCGAACATGCGGCGCACGATCCTGTTCTTTCCGGAGTGGATCTCAATGCCAAGCTGGCGGTGGTCGTGGGCGTCGATGTACTCAAGTTCATCGGCCTTTGTGATGCCGTCACTGAGCTCTACGCCTTCCAGGAGCTTCTCCTTGTCCTCTTCCTTGAGGGGGGAGTCCAGGACCACCTGGTAGATCTTCTTCTTGTTATAGGAGGGGTGGGTGAGTTGTTCGGCCATCTCTCCGTCGTTGGTGAACATGAGGACGCCGGTGGTGTTCTTGTCCAGACGGCCCACGGGGAATACCCTGGTGGGGCAGCCTTTCAGAAGATCCATCACGGTTTTCTCTGCGTGAGGGTCGCTGGCGGTGGTGACATAGCCCTTGGGCTTATTCATCACTATATAAACCTTCTCCTCACCCTTGAGGCGCTGTCCGTTGAAGCGGACGTCGTCCGTGAGGACATTCACCTTGGTGCCAAGTTCCGTCACGACCTCTCCGTTCACGGTTACAACACCGCTCTGGATCATTGTATCGGCCTCCCTGCGGGAGCAGACGCCGGAATTGGCGATGAATTTGTTGAGGCGCACCACTTCCTTTATTTCGGTGGGAGCGCTGTCATTGTCACTGTAATGGCCGTTCACCTGGGGCTTACGGCGAAGCATGGCGTCCATGCCTTCCTTGGCGCCGTCCCTCTTCTTGAAGGGCTTGCCATATCCGGAGCCGCTGCGGGAACTTCCGGGTTTTGAATAGCCGCCACGGGCCGATGAAGAGCCCCTGCGATCTCCGTAAGATGAGCTTCTTTCAGGGCGGCCGCCTTCACGGCGCTCTCCGTAAGGGGTGCGCTCCGAGTTGCGTCCTGCACCACGGCGCTCTCCCTGCTGGGGGGCACCGTTTCTTCTTGCGGGACGGTCTCCGTCAGAGAAACTGCGGCTTGTAGAATAATCTGCTTTTGAAATGCGAGGCCTCTTGCCTCTTTTATTGTCTTCCATAATACACTACTTTACGACTCACGTCGTTACTTAAGTTTGAAAATATATGTGATGGTGCCGGTCTGGAGGGCCGGAGCATCAGCTTTCATGTTAAAATGAGCCTTCATGGCGGCATTACGCGCCGCGTTCCAAAGCTCCTTGTTAGTTACGGTGGTGCCTTCCGCGCCGGGGATGGCTTCCGTTACGTTTCCGTACTGGTCCACCTTGATTCGTACGACCACGATGCCCTCTTCTTGTTGTTTGTATTGGGGCTTTTCTAAGCTGCCAACCACAGAACGGCCCTGGAGGTGGGCGTTGGCTACTCCTTCCACCTTTCCTTCCTTGGTGTTGCCGTCAGGCTGCCCGGCCTTGAAGCCTTCGGAGGCCTCTGAGGCACTGTGGGGAGTTGTTGCGCTGTTGTCCTTCTTGCTCATTCCGGGGAACGCGGCCCTGGGGTCTAGCTTGGGCTCTTCCTCCTGCTTGGGAGTGGGAACCTCCACGTCTCCGACGGGATCCGGCTTTGTGGCAGGGGTTACGTTGGGAACGGGATTCACATGAGGGGATTCCGCCTTCTGGACCAGCTCCACTTCCTTTTCAAGGTCCACTTCCTCGGCCTGGGGCTGCCTGCCCACGCGCGTCTGGACGGGCTTTACCATCTCCTCCTCTTCCTCGAACTCAATCACAAGGGATGTGCGCTCCGGCGGCGGAGGGTCAAGGTATGTGAGACCACTTGTAAGGCAAATCACCAGCGCGGCGGCATGAACGCCCAGCGTAACCAGGATGCCGGTCACGTTGGCGTTTTTCTCGCTCTTTTTCTGTGTGCGCTGGTATGGCTGCATAGTGCTATTCCGGTTGCGTTGCCAGGATTACCTTGTAGTGGTTCCTCTTTGCTATGTTCATCACCTGGACTACCTCTCCAACGGGAACGGTCTGGTCACTGTAGATGGAGAATGTAGGGTCTTCTTCTGCGGAAAGAAGGCCGATAAGCTCATCCTCCACATCCTGGAACTGGGTGGGCTCCTGGTCTCCGTTGATGTGGTAGGTGTAGGTGTCGTCTCCCCAGTCCTTGATGCTAACGCTCACCGTTGCCTTTGCGTTCACCTGTCCGGTTGATTTAGGGAGGAGAAGCTTCAGGGCGTTGGGGTTGATTAGCGTAGAGGTCACAAGGAAGAAGATAAGAAGCAGGAACACGATATCAGTCATACTGGATACCGAGAACTGCGCGTCTACCTTTGTGTTTCTCTTGAGTGCCATTACTGCTGCTCGGATGCTGAGGGTTCGTTAATCACAATGTCAATGAATTCCATGGTGGAACTCTCCATCTGGTACACAAGGTCACCCACCTTTCCGGTGAGCCAGTTGTAGCCGAAGTATGCGATGATACCCACGATAAGGCCGCCCACGGTGGTGAGCATTGCGGTGTAGATACCGCCGCTGAGGAGGGTGATGTCAATGTTGTTTCCGGCCTTGGACATATTGAAGAAGGCCTGGACCATACCCATCACGGTTCCAAGGAAACCAATCATAGGGGCGCCGCCGGCTATTGTGGCAAGGAGGGGAAGGCCCTTCTCAAGGCGAGCAACCTCTACGTTGCCGATGTTCTCGATGGCGCTCTGGATATCGGCCATGGGCCTGCCCATACGGTTGATACCGGTCTCTACCATACGTGCCACGGGGTTGTCGTACTTGCGGCAGAGGGTGATGGCGCTCTTGGTTTTACCGTCAGTGATATAATCCCTGATGTCCTTCATGAAGTGGGGATCAATCTTTGATGCGTTCTTGATGACCCACCATTTACGGCCGATAAGATAGATGGCAAGGATTGATAGGGCAAGGAGGACCCACATGAGGGGACCGCCCATTGTGAACATTGAGAAAAGGCTCTCTGACATCTGCTGGGGCTCTACGGCCACAGGAGCATCTGCTGCCTGATTGATGGCATCTGCAAGGGCCTCCAGGGTGTCTGCTTGAAGAAGATGGAATAGCATATCTTAGTACTTTGTTATATATTCTTTTATTAACCTGCAAAGATACTAAAAATTCCGTTCAGGCGCAACAGGAGTTTATTTCTTGATAAGCCTGCCGATTCCCCAGCACAGGGCGGCAACCGCCATACCGTTGATTGAGGCGAATCCCCAGTGGACGAGGTTGGCCACCACGGCGCCGCAGACTACGCCCGCTACGGCGCTCCAGTCCACCTGCTTCTCCGGGACATCCTTTCCGCGGTTTGTGAAGTAGTGGAGGATGAGGATGATACCCACTGGCGGCAAGGTGCAGTTGAGGACGTTGAGCCAGCCGCAGAAGTTCCAGTAAAGCCATACGGCGGCAACTGTGCCGATGATACCGGAGATTATGACCATGGTCTTCTTGCTGAGGCCAAAGATGTTGGAAAGACCCAGGCCTGCAGTGTACAGGGCGTTGTCATTAGTGGTCCAGATGTTGAGGCCAAGGACCAGCACGGCAAGGTAGAAGAGGTTGAGGTTCAGCATCACTTCAAAGATGTCGTTACCGCCCACATAGATGCTTGAGACGGCGCCAAAGAGGAACATCAGGCTGTTGCCAAGGAAGAATGCAATCACGGTGATGATGAGTCCCACCTTTCCGCTCTTTGCAAAGCGGGTGAAGTTTGGCGTTGCCGTTCCTCCGGACACAAAGCTACCAACCACAAGCCCCGCTCCGGCTATGATTCCAAGGTCCTTGGTCCCCTTTGCGAACTGCTCCACAAGGCCTGCGTCTCCGTGCCGGATAGCCAGTATCATTGCCACGGTGCCAAGGATTGCCACGGCGGGAACGGCTATGTAACTCACTATGGTAAGGCTCTTGATTCCAAAGTACGCGCTTGCGGTCATGAGGATACCGGCAATTGCAACCAGCAGATATCCCTGCCAGGGCATGCTGTCGGGGGTGACCTCAAGGCCCAGGAGCTCCTTAGCAACAGGGATTGCAAACATGGCAAGGCCAACGCCGAACCATCCTGTCTGGGTGAAGCTTATCATGGCGCTTGGAAGCCAGCTGCCCTTTGTGCCGAAGCTCCTTCTGGAGAGCATATCCAGTGAGAGGCCACTCTCTGCGCCAATCCAGCCCAGGGCGCCGGTATAGGCCGCAAGGATGAGGCCGCCAAGGATGAGGGCCCAGATGAAGTCCCACCAGTCAAGGCCTGCGGCCAGTTGCTGTCCAACCCACATGCTGGCGCTGAAGAAAGTGAAGCCCAGCATTACCATAAACATACTCAGGTTGCTCTTGCGACCATGTTTGTCCACCGGCTTGTTAGTGTAGTCGATGTCTGCTCCTGTTTTCTTATTCATATTGCTGTAGTATTGTGTTGATTGCGTTTATGCGCTGCCCGGCAATTGTCTCAAGGGACAGGGCGGCGGCGTTTTCAAGGAGGGCTTTTTCATCGGCCCAAAGCTGCTCCAGAGAGCTGTCTTTGAGGTCCTTGAAATGGTTCAGCTCAAGCCACGCCTTGAAGCTAAGTGGGGCGTCGTAGCCCAGTTTTTCTCCAACCAGGGCCGATGGATCGATTATATCGGCCCTGCCCCAGACGCCTTCCCAGTATTCCAGGGCCTCCCGGAAGTGGACGGGGATCTCATAACGGCGCGCTCCGCCGTCGTAGATTATGCACTTTTCAAGGATGGAATAGGGGTGCTCCATGACATAGCGGCGGAATTCCGGAGCGATGGCGCCGCCCTTCCAGCCAAAGTCTATGTCCGGGACATTGATGCCTGTGGCTCCAGGGCTGGTATACACCGTGAAGATGCCCTCGTAGAAGAAGCATTCAAAGCCCTCGAACTCCGGGAAAATCTTCCGGATTTCCTCTCTTTTGGCTTCCATGAGCTCTATGGCCCGGGTGCCTCCGATTGTGAAAAAGACAATCTTCCGGATGCTTCCCCCGCGGCGCCTGAAACGGTCCACAACCTGGTCCAGGCACAGTTTCAGGGTGTCTCCTGTGGCAATTATGTCTCCAATCACAAGGGTGCAGTCCTTCTTCACGCGGAGTTTCTCATATTTGATTTCAAGGCCGGTGATGATATGGTCTTCAATGATCCTTTCGCAGGAAAGGAAGTGGATGTCCCTCACCCTTATGCCGCAGCGGTAGCAGGCCTCCTCAATGGGGTAGTTGAGGCCGCCGCGAAGGATAGTGAGAATATCGACATCGCCGCCCTGGCCTTGTGGAAACAAATGGCGGAGGGCGGCGACGGTGGCGGGAAGCATTGACAGGTAGGAATCATAGCCGACAACTTCAGGGAAGGCCATGAGCCTTCGGGTCCCGTCATTGCTTAGAACGAAATACCGGTTTGAAAGCTGCCTGGAGTGCAGCTGATATATACTTGTGTCATCCTGCAAGCCTGCATAGCGGAGGCTCGCATCCTGTAAGTATTTGGACATAAAAAATCCCGATTAAGAGCTAACCGGGATACAAATATACGTAAATAATTGGAAAGTAACACTATCCGCGGGCAACCATTTACACGTTTTAAGCCGTTTTTGTGCATTTCGTTGCCCATTTGGTCAACGAACAACACGAAATCGGCCTTTTTTGTGCATTTCATTGCCCGGAAGGAGGCACCAGACCCGGCAAAAAGCAGTATCTTTGCGGTATGAAAAAAGTTGGTCTTTTCATTGACACCTGGTACCCGATGGTTGACGGTGTCATAAAGGTGGTGGACAATTATGCCCGCAGGCTTACAAAATATTGTGATGTAGTGGTCTTCTGCCCGGAAACCCGTGGCTACAGTAAAGAAGATGATGCAAAACTCCCGTACAAGGTGGTCCGCTGCAACTCTTTCCCGCTCATCAATAACGACTACGACGTTCCTACGCCCGCGCTTGATCCGTTGTTTGAAGCCCGCCTCATAAAGAGCGGGATAGACCTTGTCCATATTCATTCGCCGTTTTCCGTGGGCCTTGCAGGAGTGCTGTATGGGAAGATTCACAGGCTGCCCGTTGTGGCAACGCTCCACAGTCAGTACAAGCAGGATTTTGAGAAACCGCTCAAGTTCAAACCGGCCGTCAATGTTGCTTTGGACAGCATTATGCGGGTTTTCAATGCTTGCGACGAGTGCTGGGCCGTGAACGCCGGAATCAAGGAGTTGTATCAGGCCGAATATGGCCTTACAGCACCCTGTAAGGTACGTCTCAATGCAACCGACCATAAACCTGTTGAAAATCCGGAAGAGGCGGCGGCAGAGGTGAACCGCGCGTTCGGAATCCCGGAAGATGCCACCGTTTTTCTCTTTGTGGGCCGCATCAACTTCATAAAGAACATAGACTTCACGGTAAGGGCCCTTGCAAAGGCCAAGGCAATGGGGCTCAGGAACTTCCGCATGCTCTTTGCCGGCCGCGGTCAGGACGAGGAAGCGCTTGCAGAAGTTGTAGCCGCGGAAGGCCTAACGGAAGAAGTTGTAATGTGCGGTCTCACGGACAGGCCGATGCTTGAAAAACTCTACTACCGTGCCAAGCTTTTCCTGTTCCCGTCGCTCTATGATGCCAACTCCCTTGTCCAGATTGAAGCGGCCTGTCAGGGCACTCCCACGGTATTTCTGGAGGGTGCCAGGACTGCGGCTACGGTTACGCCCGGAGTGAACGGGTATGTATCGGCCCCGGGGGAAGAAAACTATGCCCGCACCATAATGGACATTATGGCCGATGACGCCGCTTACGCCCGTGTCAGCGCCGCCGCCCGCCGTGACCTCTACCTGAGTTGGGACGACGTAGTCCGCGACGTCTACGCCGACTACTGCGGCTTCAGGGTTGCCCGCTAGATCACTTCCACATCGGATGAGGGAAGCCAGCCCTGGCGGCCGTCGGCAAGCTCCACGTTGGAGAATCCGCCAACGTTGTCAAGGATGCGGACACGGGTGCCTTCGTGGAGGATGAAGAGGTCCTTGGCGCCTTCCGCGGCGGGGGAACTCTTGACGGAGGTCACGGGCCGCATCACAATGGCCTGGTCCTGACGCAGGGCTTCAGTGCGCTGCCACTGGGCAAAATCCCAGCCAAGGATGGCCACAAGAAGGAACGCCAGCCCCACAAAGAATCCAAGTTTACGCCTTCCCGGTGTGCTTCCAAGAAGGAAAAGCAGCACGCATGCAACCATGAGCGCAAAGCTCACAAGGCCGATTACGGCCCAGGCGTTTGACGGCAGCAGGTAGCAGATGGCGCGGCCCCACTGCTCGAAGAAAATCTCCGGAACCTCATCTATGCGGTCCTGGGTGAGGGCTCGGGCGTAATCAAGATTGTACCTTACATCGGCATCTGAAGGGTCAAGCCTCAGGGCCCTTTCGTACCACAGGATAGCCGGGGCAATTTCCCCGCTCTTGAAATGGGCGTTTCCAAGGTTGTAGTAAAGTTCCTTGGACTGAAGGCCTGTTGCGCGGACGTCTTCAAAGTCCTGAAGGGCCTTGGCATAATCTCCAGCCGTGTAGGCCTCTACACCAGCATGCCATAGGGAATCAGGATATGACTCTGCGGCACGGGCGCCGAAAGGAATCAGCAGAAGGAGGGCAACAACGGCAGCGCCTGCCCCTGAAGAAGGTTTTTTCTTCATGGAAGAATCTATGGCCGTGATAAGGGAGACGGCCTGCTCGTAATGTTTATTCATTGCATCGTGGCCGGCGCTGGGGGAGTAGCGGGCTTCCTCGCAGGCGGCAAGAAGGCCGGTAAAGTCATCGGCCACGCTCTGAGCCACGCCGCCGGAAACAAGGGCTTCCGCAATGTTCTCCTTGTTTTGATCGGCCATATCCATGGCAAGTTTGTCGCCAACAAAGCCAAGGAGGGAACGGTGAAGTTCCTCGTAGAAGGCCGTGTAAAGGTCCTTTCCAAGGAAGTCGTGGGCCTGGGCCAGCCTCTTCAGCGCCTGCTTTGTGGCCTTGCGGTTACGGGAACCCACAATGTCTGCCCTGCGTGCGGCAACCTTACGGAATCCAAGCCAGAAGCCGCAGCCGGCAAGAAGAAGGAACACCAGGATGCCCCACCAGGCCTTTGAGTATACCAGGAAGCCGTTATCGGCCGATAAATCTGTCTTTGTGCGTATGAAACGGATGTCCTCCCCAAGGTTCTTCACGCCCTTGCGGTCTACAACTAGGGTATTTCCTCCGGTGCTTTCCGGTGCTGCCGACGTTGCAGAACGAGCTACGGAAATGGGCAGCGCAGCCGATGAGACGGTCTCATACCTCCTGGCGTTGACATCGTAGTAAGAGAACTGCACGGGGCCCATCACAAAGTCTCCGGGACTTCTTGGGATGAACGGGTATTCGAAGGTCTTGGAGCCGGAAGTTCCACTCTTGTCCGTGTTTACGCTTGTCTTGACGTCATACACCTCAAAATCCGGCGGGAAGGCAATCTTGGGGGCTTCCACAAGGGCAATGTTACCCTTTCCGGTTACTGTCACTATGAGCGATGCTGCATCGTGGGTCTTGAGGGAATCCTTGCTCACTCGGGCGTTCACCTTGAACTGACCCACGCCGCCTGAAAAGCTTGCCGGAGCACCGGCCGGAAGGGCCGATACATGCAGCGACCGCGCCGGAGTTGTAACCCTCTGGCGTGTGGTGACATAGCCTGTCCCGAAGAAATCGTCAAACGGGGAACCGGAACTGCGGGGACGGCGGACATTCACCAGGCACACCACCTCTGCGGGCTCTATGGGCTGATCACCGGACTTCTGGGGGATTATTATCCAGCGGCGGAGAACCGCGCTGTTGTACATCACGCCGTCCACCTGCTCCCTCTGGAACTCAATGTTTGAAGGCGCCTCCACTTCCTGACTCCAGAAGCCCTTGAAGGAAGGGAACTTTGCGTTTTCAAAACCGGCAAGGTTTGCCCTGTGGTAGATTTTTAGGGTGGCCGTGACGGGCTCTCCCACAACTACTGAATTGCGGCTGAGGGAAAGTCTCATGAATATGTCGGAATCACCGCGGGAGGCCTGCTGGGAGTCTTCACGCCCGGCCTGCTGCTGGGACTGGCCCTGCGAAGCGCTTCCGGAGGATGAGCCGCCGCCGTTCACAACCTGTATCTGAACGGCCTTTGACTGGATCTGGGTACCCTTTATGCGGGCAGTCGCAGGGGGGAGGGTAAAGGTTCCTGTCTTACGCGCCTGAAGGATATAGGTATAGGTGGTCTGGGAGGTACGGGTGGTCTTTCCGTTTATGATCTGTATGCTTGTGGAAGAACCCTTCTGGGGGCCCCACACCACGGTGAAATCGTCTCCGGCTTCCCACTGGAATTCAGAGGGGGAGTTCTCTCCCTCCACCACAAAGCCTACGTTGAACCTTTCCTGAAGCTCTACTATATTGTGAACTTCAACGCGTATTGACGGCTGCGCCCACGCGGCAATGGCCACGAGGGCAGCGGCTATTATGCTTACTATCCTTTTCATCCTACCAATTCTTTTCCTTCTGCCTGGACTTCAGGGCTGCGGCCTTCTTCTCATCTACCTTCTCCTGAGTCTGCTTTTCCTTTTCCTGTATGGCCTGGAGCAGCTGCTGGGCCTGCTGGGCCGATAATTCCTGCTGTTGCTGCTGTTGTTGCTGGTCCTGGTCTTTATTCTGATCCTGCTGATTCTGCTGCTGATCCTGATTTTGGTCCTGGTCCTGCTGGCCCTGGTCCTTATTCTGGTCCTGATTATCCTGATTCTGATCCTGGTTCTGCTGCTGCTCCTGTTGCTGCTGCTCCATCAGTTTGTTACGGGCATAGATGTAATTCTCCTTGGCCTTAAGGTCTCCGGGATCCTGCAGGAGGCACTCCTTGAAGGAGTCTACGGCCGTTTTCCAGTCTTCCTTTGCTATTGCCACGTCTCCGCGGTTGAAGCAGGCGGAGGCGTCAGGATTCTCAATGCCGTCCAGCATTTTGGCGGCTTCGTCAAAGCTTTCCTGGCGGTACAGGTTGTTTGCCAGATTGTATTTTGCTGCAACGGAAGAAGTGTCTTTGAGAAGGCCCTTGCGATAGCTTATATCGGCCTCCCCATACTCTCCTTTACGGAATTCACGG
>OMQK01000029.1 GCA_900313205.1 uncultured Bacteroidales bacterium
ATTAACCCTGGCGCATCTTGAACTTGGGGTTCTTCTTGCAGATAACGTACAGGCGGCCTTTACGCCGGACAATCTTGCAGTCTTCACTGCGTTTCTTGATGGAGGTCTTGACTTTCATCGTTATCTAGTTTTTATTTGTATCTGAAAGAAATTCTTCCTTTTGTTAAATCGTAAGGCGAGATCTCAACTTTGACCCGGTCACCGAGAAGGATATGGATAAAGTTCATCCTCATCTTACCAGAAATGTTGCAGAGGAGGACGTGACCATTCTCCAGCTCCACGCGGAACATGGCGTTGGGGAGGGTTTCAATCACAGTACCATCCTGCTCGATAGCTACTTGTTTGGACATAGGCGGAACGTTTTTCCTTAAAATTTAATCAAACCATCTTTCTCAATGTAATCGAATGTCGACAGCTGCTCAGCCCGGCCTTTCCGGATAACAACCGTAAGCTCGTAGTGCGCCGCGTTCCTGTGATCGGCGGTGTGTACTGCCCAACCATTTTTTGCAAGATACACACCTCTGCCGCCTGCACAGATCATAGGCTCAATACAAATAACCATTCCGTCAATGAGGCGGGCGCCGTGACCCCTTCTCCCATACTTGGGAACACCGGGTTCCTCGTGCATCTCCCTGCCAAGGCCGTGTCCTTCAAGTTCGCGGACAACGGAAAAACCGAATGATTCTGCGTACGACTGCACCGCGTATCCGATATCGCCCGTGCGACCTCCTGCCACAGCCGCCTCAATACCCTTGTACAGGGATGCCTTGGTGACATCCAGGAGTTTCCGGGTCTCGGCGTCCACCTCCCCGACCGGGAAGGTGTAGGCCGAATCTCCGTTGTACCCCTTGTACAGGGTTCCGCAGTCTACTGAAAGGATGTCTCCCTCTTTGAGGACGTAATCGGACGGAAAACCGTGGACTACGACATCATTCACTGACATGCAGAGCGCTGCCGGGAAGCCTTCGAAACCCTTGAAGGAAGGTTCTGCTCCGTGATCGCGGATAAAGGTCTCGGCCACCTCATTCAACCTCTCGGTTGTCACACCTGGGGCGACTAGTTTTCCGACCTCCGCCAAGGTACGGGACACAAGGTCTCCGTTGATCCTCAGAAGCTCGATTTCTTCACTGGTTTTAGGCCTTACCATATCGAAAATCGATAGTACATTCATTAATTACATTCCGGACCTGCCGGTAAGGCGGCCGGTTTTCATAAGTCCGTCGTAGTGGCGCATGAGCAGATAGCTTTCGATCTGCTGGAGGGTGTCCAGGATTACGCCCACCATGATCAGCAGCGAGGTGCCGCCGAAGAAGGAAGCGAACTGGTTGTTCACACCCATTACATTTGCCAGGGCCGGCAGACAGGCGATGATGGCCAGGAAGATGGAGCCCGGGAGGGTCACCTTGGTCATAATGCTGTCAAGGTATTCGGCGGTCTTCTTGCCGGGCTTTACGCCGGGGATGAATCCACCGTTCTTCTTCATATCCTCTGCCATCATTGTGGGGTTCACGGTAACGGCGGTGTAGAAGTAGGTGAAGATGATTACCAGAAGGCCGAATACGATATTGTACCAGACGGAAGTGTAGCTGGAGAAGGCAGCGGCGATACCACGGGTGGCATCATAGCGGCCCAGCAGCATAGGGAACATCATCAGGGCCTGGGCAAAGATGATAGGCATAACACCAGCAGCATTGATCTTGAGGGGGATGTACTGACGCACACCGCCGTACTGCTTGTTGCCGATCACGCGCTTTGCGTACTGTACCGGAACCCTGCGGACTGCCTGGACGAGGGCGATGGCTGCAAGGATGACAAGCACCCAAACTACCATTTCCACAACGAACATCAGGGGACCGCCCACACCGTTACCGGTGAACTTCTGTGCACCTTCTGCGAAGAGGGCGTAAGGAAGGCGGGCTACGATACCGATCATGATGATGAGGGAGATACCGTTACCGATACCGCGGTCTGTAATACGCTCACCAAGCCACATCACGAACATGGAACCGGCCATCAGGATGATGGTGGAAACCAGGTTGAACACGAAGGGCGTCCAGGTAACTGTGCGTGCTGCTGCGGGGATCATACCTGCAACATAGGCGGGGCCCTGGATGGCGAGGATTGCTACGGTGAGGTAGCGGGTGATCTGGTTCATCTTGCGGCGGCCGCTCTCACCCTCCATCTGCATCTTGCGGAAGGAAGGGACGAACATGCCGAGAAGCTGAACCACGATGGATGCCGAGATGTACGGCATCACACCCAGAGCGAAGATACTGGCATTACCGAAAGCACCGCCGGAGAACATGTTAAGAAGCCCGACGAGGCCTTCCTGGGTACCAGCGATACCGCCCTTCAGAACCTCAGGATCGAGGCCCGGGAGGAGGATGAAGCTACCCAGACGGTAAACCAGCACAAGCAGGATAGTGTAACCTATCCGCTTGCGCAGTTCTTCGATGTTGTAGATGTTTCGAATTGTCTCAATAAACTTCTTCATTGTGACTGAGAATTATTCGATTACGGTTGCTTTACCGCCGGCGGCCTCAATCTTTGCGATTGCGCTCTTTGAGAAGGCGTTTGCCTTAACCTCTACCTTTGCGGTGATTTCACCATTACCAAGCACCTTTACGAGCTCACCCTTGGAGGCGATACCGGCTGCGATGAAGGTTTCAACGTCGAATTCCTTAAGGCCGAGTTTTTCGCTGAGGGCCTGGATGGTAGCAACGTTAACGCCCTTGAAAGCAACACGGGTGGGGTTCTTGAAGCCGAACTTGGGAAGACGCCTCTGGATAGGCATCTGACCACCTTCGAAACCAACCTTGTGCTCATATCCGGCACGTGCCTGGGCACCCTTGGTACCACGGGTAGCAGTGCCACCCTTACCGGAACCCTGACCGCGGCCTACGCGCTTGCTGTTATGGGTTGCGCCCTTTGCGGGCTTCAGATTTTCAAGTTTCATCTCTAATCCTCCTCTTAGTCAATTACTTCATAAGAAACCAGATGCTGGACCTTCTCAAGCATACCCCTGGTGATAGGAGTATCCTCTACGATGACGGTCTGGTGCATCTTGCGGATACCGAGAGTCTTGAGGTTTGCGATCTGACGCTTGGTCTCTCCATTCTTGGAGCGGACCTGAGTAATCTTAAGCTTTGCCATAGTCTCTCTCAGATTAACCGTTAAAAACTTTAGACATGGGAATGCCGCGAAGACCAGCCACGGTGTAAGCGTCACGCATCTCGGTGAGAGCTGCGATGGTAGCCTTAACCAGGTTGTGAGGGTTGGATGAACCCTTGCTCTTTGCAAGCACGTTCTGGATGCCGGCGCTCTCGAATACGGCGCGCATGGCACCACCGGCCTTTACACCGGTACCGGGAGCTGCGGGCTTCATGAATACTTCAGCGCCGCCGAAGCGTGAAACCTGCTCGTGGGGGATAGTGGTGTTGATGACGGGAACCTTCACAAGGTTCTTCTTTGCATCCTCAACGCCCTTTGCGATAGCGGCGGTAACCTCGTTTGCCTTACCGAGACCGTAACCTACGACACCGTTTTCATCGCCGACGACGACGATAGCGGCAAAACGGAAGTGACGACCACCCTTGGTGACCTTGGTAACGCGGTTGATGGCTACCAGTCTGTCCTTGAGCTCAAGGTCAGAGGTCTTAACTCTTTTTACGTTTGAATTTGCCATAGTTGTCTCTTGTTATTAGAATGCGAGGCCGCCTTCGCGGGCAGCGTCTGCGAGTGATTTTACCCTGCCGTGGAAGAGGTAACCTCCGCGGTCGAAGCAAACGGCGGTGATACCGGCTGCGAGAGCGCGCTCTGCGATAGCCTTACCTACGATTGCTGCTGCTTCAATACCGCTCTTGCCCTTTGTCTGGGCGGCGAGTACCTTATCATTGGAGGCGGCTGCCACAAGGGTCTTGCCCTCGAGATCGTTCACCACCTGGACGTAGATCTGCTTGTTGGAGCGGAACACAACCATGCGGGGACGCTCTGCGGTGCCGTTTACGTGCTTACGGATTCTGTAGTGAATCCTTCTTCTTCTTTCAATTCTATTCAGTGCCATAATTCTTTCCTCCTAATGATTATTTGGCCGAAGCGGTCTTACCGGCCTTGCGGCGGAGCTGCTCACCGGCGAACTTGATACCCTTGCCCTTATAAGGCTCAGGACGGCGGAATGAACGGATCTTGGCGGCTACCTGGCCAACCAGCTGCTTGTCGCGGCTCTTGAGGATAAGAACGGGGTTCTCACCCTTACGAACCTGGGGAGTCTCTGCAGTAATCTCTGCAGGAAGCATGATCTGGATGTCATGGGAATAACCCAGGGACATGGTCAGGAGCTGGCCCTGAGCTACCACGCGGTAACCTACACCCACAAACTCCTGCTTGATGGTGAAGCCCTCGCTTACGCCCACAACCATGTTGTGAACGAGAGCGCGGTACAGACCGTGCATGGAGCGGAAGCGGGGGAGGTCGCTGGGACGCTCGAATTTGATTTCATTTCCCTCGATGGTGACCTTGATGTCTGCATCCACTTTCTGGGACATCTCACCAAGAGGGCCTTTCACCTTCACTACGTTGCCGTCAAGGAGTTCAGCCTTGGTGCCGGCGGGAAGGACTACAGGTAATTTTCCGATTCTTGACATAATGTTTGGATTCGCTTATTAGTATACATAGCAAATAACCTCACCGCCTACGTTCAGCTCCTTGGCCTCTTTGTCGGTGATGACGCCCTTTGAAGTGGAGAGGATAGCGATACCCAGGCCGTTGAGAACGCGCGGCATGTTCTGGACATCGGCATACTTCCTAAGACCGGGGGTGCTAACGCGCACAATGCTCTTGATGGCGGCAGCCTTGGTCTGAGGGTGATACTTCAGAGCGATTTTGATGGTGTTCACGGGCTCACCCTCAACAAGCTTGTAGCTGAGGATGTAACCTTTCTCGAACAGAATCTTGGTGATAGCGAGCTTAATGTTGGAAGCGGGGATTTCAACCACCTTCTTGCCAGCCATGTAAGCGTTACGGATTCTGGTCAGAAAATCTGCAATAGGATCAGTCATTTTTTTGTCTTTTTGTGGACCGGCGCGGTTTCGCGCCCGATATCCGATTGTTTATAAAAATAATAATAGGTAATACTACCAACTTGCCTTCTTTACGCCGGGGATGAGACCCTGGGAGGCCATTTCGCGGAACTGGATACGGCTGAGGCCGAAGTCACGCATGTAACCCTTGGGACGACCGGTGAGAGAGCAGCGGTTGTGGAGACGTACGGGGCTTGCATTCTTAGGGAGCTTGTCAAGAGCGGCGTAATCACCGGCCTCTTTCAGGGCAGCCCTCTTAGCGGCGTACTTTGCAACTAATTTCGCGCGTTTTACTTCGCGAGCTTTCATTGATTCCTTTGCCATGCTGTTATCTTAGTTATTGTGTTTCTTGAAAGGAAGACCGAAAGCCTTGAGAAGGGCGTGAGCCTCTTCGTCGGTCTTTGCGGTGGTCACAAATGTAATCTCCACACCGTGGATGCGGGGGTTCTTGTCGATCTCGATCTCAGGGAAGATGATCTGCTCCTTGATACCAAGGGTGTAGTTGCCCTGACCGTCCATTTTCTCGGAGATACCGTTGAAGTCACGGATACGGGGGAGAGCTACACGGATGAGGCGCTCCAGGAACTCATACATCCTGACGTCACGCAGGGTAACCTTTGCACCGATGGGCATGCCCTTACGGAGCTTGAAGTTGGAGATATCCTTGCGGGAAGAAGTGATGACGGCCTTCTGACCGGCGATGATGGAGAGCTCTTCAGCGGCTTCCTCAACCATTTTCTTGTCCTGGGTAGCGTCGCCGACACCTTCATTGAGGGTGATCTTAACGAGCTTGGGGACCTGCATAACGGTGGTATAGGAGAACTGCTTTACAAGAGCGGGAACGATCTCCTCTTTGTAGACCTTCTTGAGGTCCGGGGTATATCCCTTGGGAAGTGCCTGCACTTCTGCGGGTTTTGCTGCTTTCTTTGCCATAATTACTTAATCTCCGCTCCTGTGGTTTTAGCAATGCGGACTTTCTTTCCATCAACTTCCTTGTGGGCCACGCGGGTGGGCTTGCCACTTGCGTCCATAAGGTTCACGTTGGAAATGTGAATGCCTGCTTCCTGTTTAACAATACCGCCCTGAGGGTTCTTGGGGTTGGGTTTGGTATGCTTTGACACCATGTTCACGCCCTCTACGATGACGCGGTCTTTCTCACGGATTACTTCCAGGACCTTTCCGGTCTTGCCCTTATCGTTACCGGCATTTACATACACGGTATCGCCTTTCTTGATGTTGAACTTTTTCATACTCTTAATCAAATTAAAGGACCTCCGGTGCCAGTGAAACAATCTTCATGTAGTTCTCGCGGAGCTCGCGGGCCACAGGGCCGAAAATACGGGTTCCACGGAGTTCGCCTGCGCCGTTGAGGAGGACGCATGCGTTCTCGTCGAAGCGGATGTAAGAACCGTCCGCGCGACGGATTTCCTTCTTGGTGCGAACGACCACGGCCTTGGTGACAGTGCCTTTCTTGATGTCACCACCGGGGATGGCGCTCTTCACGGTCACGACGATGGTTTCGCCGATAGTTGCGTAACGGTGGCGGGTACCGCCGAGGACGCGGATGCAGAGGACTTCCTTAGCACCGCTGTTGTCGGCAACCGTTAAACGTGATTCCTGCTGTATCATAATTACTTGACTTTTTCTACGATTTCAACTATTAGCGTCCTCTGCAACAAACTTGGTGGTCTTCTTTACGAACTTGCCGTAAATGGGGTGCTTCTCATGGGTTTCTACTGCAACCACGATGGTCTTGTCCATCTTGTTGGACACCACGATGCCGACCCTTTCCTTACGAAGATTTCTTTCCATAAGTCTGCCTTATTAATTAGTTCTGCTTTTCTTTTTCTGCCAGGATGGTGATCATGCGAGCGATATCCTGACGGGTCTTGCGAATCTTGGAGGTGTCCTCCAGCGGAGAGATCGCGTGATTGAGTTTCATGGTGTCAAGATTGCTCTTTTCCACCTCAATGCGGTCGCGAAGATCTGCGACTGACATTTCACGTACTTCAGATACTTTCATTTTCCTAATCTCCGTTAATTATTCTTCTACATAATCCCTGCGGACCACGAATTTGGTAGCAACGGGAAGTTTGTTGGCTGCAAGACGCATTGCCTCTTTTGCAACGGCGAGGGATACGCCCTCTGCCTCGAAGAGGATACGGCCGGGGGTGATAGGAGCAACGAAGCCCTGGGGGTCACCCTTACCCTTACCCATACGGGTATCGAGCGGCTTTGCAGTGAACGGCTTCACAGGGAAGACACGGATCCAGATCTGACCTTCACGGTTCATCCTACGGGAAATGGCCTGACGGGCTGCCTCAATCTGCTGAGCAGTGAGCCAGCAATTCTCAAGGTTCTTAAGGCCGAAAGAGCCGAATGCGAGCTGGTTTCCACGACCGGAATTGCCCTTCATGCGGTTTTTCTGTTCCCTTCTGAATTTTGTTCTTTTAGGCTGTAACATTTTCTGTAATGTTTTAAAATTTCCTTTTTAATCCCTAACTCATTGAAACTCAGCTGGTTGGGTGCTTTTTGCTCCAATTTCGGGATTGCAAAGTTACAAAAAAAATCTGAATCACCAAATCTTTTTGATGATTTTTTCAGATTTTTCTACCGCGATTTTTAAAGGTAAAGTTGCGTTAAATCAGAGAGTTACGCACTTTGTTGAAAAAATTTCCCGCCGATTTTCGACAACGCTATTTGGTCAGTTTAATTTCGCCTATATCGGCCACGGGAGGATCCTCCCAGAAGACGGACCAATAGAGGGCCGGGAATTCGCCTGCCTTCCAGGCCTGGACAAGGAGTTCTGTGTCGGAATCGGCCCCTGTGGGGTCATAGGTGCTCTTGAGGTCGTTCTCGAAGAGTTTGGCAATTCCCTGCCAGAAGCCGGCCGCAACGCCGTTCTTGTACTCCTTTATGATATCATAGGAAGACATCCCGGTTTCACGGTCTATGAGTTTCATCATGAGGGCGCCGTCGTAGATGGTCATCTGGCGAAAGATGCCCTCATAGCTCTTGAACAGCTGTTTTTGGATATCCTTTATGTAGCGGTCCTTCTGGACGGAGTTCATATGGTTTGCCTTGATCACGCTGTCGGCGCTGGCAACGATGGGGCCGGCGGCCTCCGCGTACGGATACACGCGCGCGAACCTGTACACAAGTTTATAGTAGTCACGCCACTGTTTTTCCGACGTGCCTTTTCTGCGGCTCACAATCCAGATGGGGCGCAGTTTGTCATAATAGGTAGTGTCGCCGTTCTCAACCACCATACGGAGATATTCGCCCTGCTGGGGGGCGTCACTTTGCTCGCGGATGGCCTGTGCGCGGCTCATCGCCTCACGCTGGGCCTGGGCCCGCTGCATGGCCTTCTGGATATGCCCCTGCGCTCCCGCCGTAAGAGACAGCGAGAGAAGAAGGCCGATAAGCGCAATATTCCTTGCCATTTTTTTCATAGCAAAGCAAGCATTTTGCAAATAGTCTGCCAAAGTTATTTACGGCCGGGCGCAGAGTTCTCCTGTGGCGGAATCGAAGACTATCCAGTTGGGCTCCTTCCAATCGGCCATAACCATAAGGCGGGCATCCCCTACCGGAACGTCCCAACAGGTGTGATAGTGGCCGAAGATAAAGAAATCCACCTCCTGAGGGCATGCCTTGCACCACTGGTAAAGGGGCTCGCTCTCCCCCTTGAAGACGTACTTAGGAACGGGCTTGTGAGTGCGGGACTGGCGGCTCCAGGTTTTTCCCCAACCTATGCCAATGCGCGGATGAAGCGAGGAGAAAAGCGCCCTGAAGAGCTTGTTATGGAACATCCACTGGATGCGCCTGTACTTGGTGGGAACGTTTCCCAGCATGTCTCCGTGGCCAAGGCAGAAGCGCTTTCCGCCAATCTCCGTATAATAAGGCTGAGTCTTAGGGCAGGTCATTCCAAGCTCCGAGAAATAGCCGTAACTCCACTGATCGTGGTTTCCTTCAATGAAATACACCTTCACGCCGGCATCCATGAGGTCAAGCAGAGCCGCAAACACCTGGGCGTAACCCTTGGGCACCACATCCCGGTATTCATACCAGAAATCCCAGATGTCGCCAAGCATATATAGCGCTTCCGTAGTATCCACGGGAATACCCCTCAGGAACTCCACAAAACGCCTCTCCCGCTCCGGTGCTTCCGGAAGGCGGAGGCCCAGATGGACGTCGGACACAAAATACGTAAGGTTTCTCATTAGGCAAGGATAAAGATTAGCGCAGCCACAACAAGGCAGTAGAGGGCAAACCACAGGAGTTTGGCCTTCTTCACCATGGCAATCATAACCTTACATGCAAAAAGGCCGCTCACAAAGGCCGATATAAACCCAAGGATAAGCGGCAGGGAACCTACGCCTGCACCAAAGGTCTCGGAGCCCATGGCAACCTTGAGAAGCTCCAGGGACTGCTCGCCGATGATGGGGATAAGAACCATCAGGAAGGAGAACTGGGCCATAGCCTCACGCTTAACTCCGCACAGAAGGCCGGTAGCAATTGTGCTGCCGCTGCGGGAGATTCCCGGAGCCACGGCAAAGGCCTGGGCAATACCCACAACAAAGGCCTGCCAGTAGGAAATGCCGTTACGGGTATCCTTTGCCACGGGCACCTTGAAGCGCTTTCCGGCGCTGTCGGAAATCCAGAGAAGCGCCGCAGTAATGCATAGGCCGACACCCACATTACGGAGAGAACTCCCGAAGAGGGCCTCCACCTGATCCTTGAAAAGGAAACCCACAAGGGCAACGGGGATGAGGGAGACAAGGATCTTGCACACATAGTCCGTCTCATCGTTGTACTTGAACTTGAAAAAGCCCTTGAAGAGGTTCACTATAACGCCCCAGAACACAACTATGGTTGCAAGGACCGTTGCAAAATGCACCGCCACGGTGAAATCCAGGAAGCCTTCGCCGTCGGCCCCAAGGATTTCCTTGAATATCATAAGGTGCCCGCTTGAAGACACCGGAAGGAATTCAGTAAGACCCTGGACAATGCCAAGGATTATAGCCTGCCACCACTCCATACTATTTTCCGAATTTACCCATTATAGCTATTACTTCCAGCACTATACCGGCCACTATCACAAGCGGTGCGGCAACAAGGCGGCGGAAGTCGAACATTGCGTAGTTGAACACCTGAGGATCATCTGAACCGCCTCCGGAAAGGAGAAGGAACCCGGACGCCATCACAATGAGGCCCGCAATCATCAGTTTCAGTCCTTTGGCCGATGTAGCCATCTTATCTTTGTTATCCATAGACTAATATGCGTAGAGTTGATCCCTGTTGTAGCCCACCAGGCGGCCCACCACAAAGAAGGTGCTTATGGCGCAGATGAGAACGCCCGCGGCAACCATTACGCCCATTGTAATAAGGAGGGTATCCAGGGTGAAGATTGAGAACATCTGGGCGAATTCATCCTTCAGGACAAAGAGCATCCCCACAAGCAGGAGGATGGCCAGAAGTGCCGCAAAGAGGCCCTGAAGGGCGGCACGGCCCACAAACGGGGCGCGGATGTAGCCCTTGGTGGCGCCAACAAGATGCATAGTGTATATTGAGAAGCGGCGGGAGAAAAGTTCCAGACGCACTACGTTTGCAATGAGAACAAATGAGATGAAAAGAAGGAGCCCCACCAGCACCAGAAGCGCTATTGAGATCTTGGCCAGATTGGCGTTGAGGGCATCCACAAGGGATGTCTGGTAGTTCACTTCCTCAACAAGGGGGGATTCGGAGAGGATCTCCCTCATCATCTTGAGGGAATCGGCCTGAACATACGCGGCCTCAAGGCTTACGTCAATGGAAACGGGCACCGGCGCGGTTTCAAATACGTCCAGGAAGTCCCGCCCAAGGAGGTTTGACATCTCCTCAACGCCCTCTTCCCTTGATACAAAGCGCGTTGCGCGTACGCCCGGAAGGGCCGATATCTTTGACTCGTACGCAAGGCCGTCTTCTTCCGTGACCTGCTCCTTAAGGAGCACGGAAACCTGCATATTCTCCTTGAAATAGTCCGTCACAGCCTTTGCGTTTACAAGAAGCAAAGTACCCACGCCCACAAGCAGCAGCACAAGGGACAGGCTGATGACGGTTGAGATCCAGGCGCTCACAAGGCGCCGGCGCATTGTTACATTGCTCTTATACGTGGACATAATGGGCCATTTTCGCCCCAAAGTTACGCCAAACCGCGGAAAAAGTCAAAAAAAATTAGTAACTTTGTAAGTTAAAACATTGTAAAATGGGTGATTCTGCAAAGAAGATACTGTTTGTAAACTCCGAGATGTTCCCCTATCTGCCGGAAGGTCACATTGCCAACCTCTGCCGTGAACTCCCGCAGGCCATCCAGGAGAGAAAAAATGAGATCCGTGCGTTCATGCCGCGCTACGGCTGTATCAATGAGCGCAAGAACCAGCTCCATGAGGTAATCCGCCTGTCCGGAATGAATATCATCATATCGGACGTGGACCGTCCCCTTGTAATCAAGGTGGCGTCAATATCGGCCGCAAGGATACAGGTGTACTTCATAGACAATGAGGATTATTTCCGCCGCAAACACATCTACAGGGACGATCACGGCAAATTCTTCCCGGACAACGGTGAAAGGGCCATCTTCTTCGCTCGCGGCGTGCTTGAAACCGTGAAAAAACTCCGCTGGGCACCGGACATCATCCACTGCTCCGGCTGGATTTCCCACGTGCTTCCCCTCTACCTCAAGAAAGCCTATAAGGAAGACCCTATTTTCACCAATGCAAAAGTAGTCCTGTCCCTGTTTGAGGACACCCCTTCAGAGACCTTCGCCCCCGGCCTTGACAGCGCCATCCTGTTTGGCGGCATCAAGCCCAAGGATATCGGCCTCTCATCGGCCCCTACAGGCACAGAACTTGCAAAACTTGCCGCGCAGTACTCCGACGGAATCATCCTTGGCAGCGATGAAATTGATCCGGAACTTGCAGCCCACGTGAAGGGCCTTGGCGTTCCGGTGCTTGACTTTGACAAGGAAATGTATTCATCAGACCTGTACGCAGACAAGTACAACGCTTTTTACGACGAAATCCTGAAATGAAGCAAAGCATAGTCCTTCTTTCCCTGCTTACTGCGGGGCTCCTTGGCGCCTCCTGCGTCAAGGTGGACAACAGCCTTGGGAAAGGCCTTGTGGACAAAAACCTTATTTACAATACGTACACGGAGGAGTTTCCGCTTGATGAGATCAAGATGAAACTCTCTGAGGACCTTTCCGGTTATTCAGATTCCTATCTTACCATTGGCGCCATCAGGGATGAGGTATTCGGCCTCACCACAAGAAGCGCGGCTTTCCCGCTTATCCCGGCCCTCGATACCATAGACCTTGGCATTAACCCCAAGGCCGTGTCCTTCAATCTGTATTTCTCCCAGGATTCCATCTCGTGCGCAAATGACAGCCAGAAGGGAATCATCCAGAACATCTACGTGTATGAGCTCCTGGATTCCCTGAACAGGAACAATACCGTTGCTTCCCGTGACATCCCCCACGGAACCAAGACCATCACCAGCGGCATTCCCGTCTATGACGGAGTAGGAGCGCTGGACGTTAACCTCTCCGCGGAGTTCGCCCAGAAGTACGTGGACAAGATTGCGGAACTTGGCCCGGTGCTCAAGGACAGGAGCAAGGCATTTGACATGTTCAAGGAGTATCTTGGAAGCCTTCCCGGCATCTACATTGAGACGGATGTACCGGAAGGAAACGGCGGCCGGATCAACATGTTCGGCTTCTCCTGCCTGTCGGTTTCCAACAAATACTATTACCGCAACAACAATATTGCCCTCCTGAAGGTGAATTCAGAATGGAAAGGTGTGCGCAAGGACTCCACCTTCATGTTCATCCCCGGAGAGCCTGAGTTTGTGGATGAAGCATCGGCCATCAAGAATAACCAGAAATTCTACCAGTACTGCTTTAACCGTACTTCCCATTCAACTACGGAGTGCGCGCCCGGAGCAACCCTCCTTGTGGAAGGCGGCACCGGCCTCAAGCCCGTGAGAAGCGCAAAGGAACTCAGGGACAAGACCATTGAAGCCATAGAGAAAAACGGCGGAGACCCGGAGAAGGTGATCATTGTGAAAGCCACAATCGAGCTTCCCTATGAGAAGCCAGCAGACTACATGGACATGAAGTACTTCCCGTCCATCCTCAGCCCCACCATCCGCCGTGTCATTGAAAGCAACTCTGAATACGATCTTGTGACTTTCGCCGGCCTTACGGACGCATCCGTGAGCACAGAGGACCAGGGAGACATAGACCGCTCCAACCTCCTCTACAGTCCGGACATAACATATCACCTCCAGGAACTGCTGAAGCGTACGGACCTTGACACGGAAACCAATGCCGATATCTGGCTCCTTACCATCTACACCAAGAAGGAGGCCGATGCCGGCGGTTCGCTCTATGACAACAGCTATTACCAGAACCTCCTGTATGCCAGCTACTACAACAGCCTGTACGGCGGCGGCTATGGCGGCTATGGCGGATACGGATACGGTAGTTACGGCGGATATGGCGGCTACGGTGGTTACAACAACTACTATAACTATATGATGCTGGCCCAGATGATGTCCGCTTCCCAGCAGCAAACTTACACCTACACCCAGGAACTGGACAAGGACCGCTACTACAGGGCTGTCCTGAACGGCCCGCTGGCAGAGCGGAAACCAATCTTCCGCGTCACATATGCCTTCCCCGGAAAGTAAAGACACAAAAAAAGACTGGCCTTCAAGGTCAGTCTTTTTTATCTAAGGGTTTTGGATTAGCCGAGCTTCTCCGCTACCTTTGCGATGGCGTCACCAACGGTGGCGATGCCGCTTGTTTCCTCATCGGGAATCTTGATACCGAAAACGCGCTCGAATTCCATAAGGAGCTCTACGGTGTCCAGAGAATCTGCACCAAGGTCATTGGTGAAGCTTGCGCTCTCAGTGACTGCGCTTTCTTCAACGCCAAGCTTGTCAACGATAATATCGGTAACCTGCTTTACGATTTCTTCCTTTGTCATAATACTAGGTTTTAAGTTTATTTTTACGTTTTACTCTTATTCTCAATTGCGTAATAACGTGCAAATTTAGTAAAAATTCTTTTAAATGCAAAAAGCCCTACTGTTTACTGAGTTTGTACCATATCCTTAGGCCGTTCAGGGAGTTCACAAGGTAGAAGCAGTATTTGATGAACATAACCACGGTATAGCTGGATGCGGCCGATGACATCATGGTTCCGCCCCAGAGGAAGATGGAGGAGATGTTCACAAGGATCCAGAGGTACCACTGCTCATAGAAGGCCAGGGACATGAGGATCTGGCCGGCTATGTTGAATGTGGTGACGGCTGCGTCAAAGAAAATCTGTGAACGGTTGATGTTCTCCGGGTCCGTGTGGAGGTGGATCTGAAGAAGGATGAAGTACACTGCAGCAAGGCCTGCAAGGACCGAAGCCACGGTTATGCCCCACTGCCCAGGCGTGAACCTTCTTGCCTTGACCTCAGTCTTGGCGCCCACGGCGCCGCGTTTTCTCCACTGCCATATGCCCACGAACTGCATGGGGAGGAAGTAGAAAAGGTGCAGGGCGAAGTTTCCCCATATCTCGTTATCGGCCGCAACTATGCAGCAGAAAGTCACGTCAAGGATCCCGAAGATGAAGGTCCAGATGATTCCATTGGCCGATAAAACCGTAGACGCCACACCCATCACGGAGCCGAGCGCCGCGATTATGAGCATAACTACGCGGGCGTCAGGCTGCTGGAGCTTGAACGCTGTGGTAATCACTATCACCACCACCATCAGGGCCATCAGGATGGTGCTGAACCATTTATTGAACTGCTTGTCTGTCATCTTACCGTCATTCCCGGCTTGACCGGGAATCTATACGTCATTAAAGTAATTATGTATTTTCACTGCTAATTCCGCGCCAACAAGGGCGGAAAGTTCCTCAAGTGGCGCAGCGGCTATGCGTGCAACGCTGCCATAGTGAAGAAGCAGGCGCTGCTCCGTCTTCTCCCCAACGCCCTTGATCTCCCTCAGGGCACTCTGGATGGCCGCTTTTGAGCGGAGGTTCCGGTGGAAGGTGATACCAAAGCGGTGGGCTTCGTCACGGATGCGCTGCAGGACCTTCAGGGCCTGGGAATTGCGGTCTATGAAAAGAGGATACGGATCTCCAACCCTTATAACCTCCTCCAGCCTCTTTGCAAGGCCGATTACGGTTACCCTGTCAAGGATCCCAAGTTCCGCCAGGGCCTGATGGGCAAATTCCAGCTGGCCTTTGCCACCGTCTATCACAATAAGTTGCGGAAGGTCGTCCGGGGCCTCCTCCAGCATCCTTGAGTATCGGCGGTTAACTACCTCCTTCATGGAGGCGTAGTCGTTAGCGCCAACAACGGTCTTTATCTTGAATCGGCGGTAATCCTTCTTGGAAGGCTCCGCGTCACGGAACACCACGCAGGAGGCCACGGGATTTGTTCCCTGGATGTTGGAGTTATCAAAACACTCCATGTGGCGTGGAAGGACGCTCATCCCAAGGGCTTTTTTCAGTTCCTCCATAACGCTCATGCGCCAGGCATCCGGGTCCGTGTGCTCTTTCTGCTTCAGGGAATTGAAATGGAACTCCTTGGCGTTTTTGGCCGATAATTCAAGAAGAGAGAGCTTGTCTCCCCTCTGGGGAATCCTGAATTCCACCCCGGGAATCTCCACATCCGGCATAAACGGCACTATGACCTCCTTGGAGAGGGTTCCGAACTTGTCTTCTATTTCTCCGATAAACGTTGAGAGAACGGCCTCCTGGGACTCCTCTATCTGGCTCTTGAAGCCAAGGTTGAGGGACTGGACAATGGCTCCGCTTCTGACGCGGAGGAAGTTTCCAAACGCCTCCCCGGAGTCAAAGACCATGGAGAAGACATCGGCATCAACATCGGCCGCCTGGGTTATGATGCTCTTGGCGTAGTGCTTCTCAAGGTTATGGAGTTTGTCCTTGTACTCCTGCGCTTCCTCAAAGGCAAGGCGCTCCGCGGCATCGGCCATAAGGGCCTTGTAATGCCTTATGACTTCCTGTCCGCGGCCGCTTAAGATGCGCACAATCTCCTCTATGCCGGAGTCGTACTCATCCTTTGAGATTTTCCCAACGCACGGGGCCTTGCATTTCCCTATGTGGAATTTCAGGCAGGGCCGATATTTTCCCCGAAGGATGGCCTCGGAGGTGATTTTGAGGTTGCAGGTGCGGAGGGCCCACATCTCGTCAAAGAACTCTATGAGACCGCGGGCGTGCATTACGCTGCTGTAGGGCCCGAAGTAACGGTTGCCTTTCCCCTTCTCTATGCGCCTTGTGATGAACACGCGTGGGAAGTCCTCCCCCGTCACGCATATCCAGGGATAGGTTTTTGAGTCCTTCAGGAGGATGTTGTACTTGGGTTTGTACTGCTTGATTAGATTGTTCTCCAGGAGGAGGGCATCGGCCTCAGAATCCACCACGGAGAACTGGGCATCGGCAATCTTTGATACCAGGATGCGGGTTTTGGTGTTGAGCCTTTCCGGCGGCACAAAATACTGCGCCACTCTCTTGTGAAGGTCCTTTGCCTTACCTACATAGATAACCTTTCCCTCGGCGTCGTAGTACCTGTACACGCCGGGGGAATGGGGAAATAAGGCTATTTTTTCTCTAACGGTCATCCCGTCATTCCCGACCTGATCGGGAATCTTTACTTGCCTAGTGCTTCGGCCACGGCCTCGCGGATGTCATTTCCGCGTAGGCCACGCTTGAGGATGGTGCCGTCAGGGCCGAAGAGGATGATGTGGGGAATGCCCTCTATGCCATAGATGTCCGTGGGGATCTGCTGGGCATTGATGATCTGGTTCCAGGTAATGCCTTCTTCCTCTGCGGCCTTCTTGGTGTCTTCCGGCTTATCCCATACGGCTACGGAAAGCATATCGAACTTGTCTCCGTGGAACTCATCGTAAACGGCGCGGAGATTGGGCATTTCCCTGCGGCAGGGACCGCACCAGGAGGCCCAGAAGTCTACAAGGACGTATTTTCCCTTGCCGATGAAGTCAGAGAACTTCACGCCGTCTACCTCGAAGTCTGTGAACATCTTGCCTTCGGCAGTGCCGCTCTTTGCATCAAGGGCTGCCTTAAGTCCATATACAAATGCCGAATCCTTTCCATGGAGCGGAGCGGTGATCTTATCCAGGTACTCTGCAAGGTCATCATCATCCATAATGCCGTACAGATTCTGAAGAGCGGCTACGCCAACCTCATTGTCAAGGTTTGCCTTGAGGGCTTTGAGGTTGTAGTCCTCAACGAGGTCAATGATGGAGTCAGTATATTCCTCAATGGCTTCCTGGTCTTCACCAAGTTCCACAAGGCGGGCACGGTACTGCTCCATAAGGGAGTTGTTCCAATTATTTAATTCGGATAGTTTTTCCTCTACGGATTTGGTTTTGCAGCCCACTGCGCAAACTGCCAGGATTCCGGCAATGACAAGTAATTTTTTCATATACGCTTCATTAATAACGCACAAAGATAATAAAAAACGGCTGGTTTTCCACCAGCCGTTTCATAAAGAGCAAAGTCTTATCGACGTTCTCCGCGTCCGCCCTCACGACGACCACCACGGCCGCCACGGGCACCACGCTCTCCGCGCTCACCGCGACCGCCTTCACGACGACCTGCGCCGGGGGCTGCGGAATTGGCTGCGAAGCCAGCGTTGGGGGAGAGGTCCTGCTTGCCGTATTTCTCGCCGTTGCAGATCCACACCTTGATACCCATGGTACCCATCTGGGTGTGAGCTACTGCAAGTGCGTAGTCGATATCGGCACGGAAGGTGTGGAGCGGGGTCCTGCCTTCCTTGAACATCTCACTGCGGGCGATTTCGGCGCCGCCTACACGGCCGCTGATCTGAACCTTGATGCCTTCTGCACCTACGCGCATTGCGGTGGCGATAGCCATCTTGATGGCGCGACGGTAGGAGACACGGCCCTCGATCTGGCGGGCGATTGAATCGGCCACGATTGTGGCGTCAACCTCGGGGCGCTTTACCTCGAAGATGTTGATCTGGACATCCTTTCCGGTGACCTTCTTGAGCTCTTCCTTAAGTTTGTCAACTTCCTGACCGCCCTTGCCGATGATGACACCGGGACGTGCGGCGTGGATGGTAACGGTAACGAGCTTAAGGGTGCGCTCGATGATGATGCGGGAGAGGCTGGCTTGTGCCAGACGGCTGCCCAGATACTTACGGATCTCGTAGTCTTCAGCGATCTTTTCTGCGTAATTGCCACCTACCCAGTTGGAATCCCAACCACGGGTGATGCCGATACGGTTGCTGATAGGATTAGTTTTCTGTCCCATAGTTTATTCCTCCACTGCTTTTTTGACGTCAAGAACGATGGTGACGTGGTTTGAACGCTTGCGGATGCGCCCGGCACGGCCCTGAGGGCAGGGACGGATGCGCTTAAGGGTGCGTCCTTCGTCAACCATGATGGTTTTGACAATCACGTTTCCGGATTCGAGCTCCTTGGTCTGCTCCGGGTTCTTTGCTTCCCAGTTTGCAATGGCGCTCTTCAGGAGTTTCTCCAGGCGGATGGATGCATCACGCTTTGAATAGTGGAGAAGGTCCAGGGCACGGTTCACTTCCACGCCACGAACGGTGTCTGCGACAAGGCGCATCTTCCGGGGGGAGGTAGGAACGTCGTTAAGTTTTGCTATAGCGGTTTGTTTCTTGGTCTCTTTCAGGCGCTCGGCCATCAGTCTTTTTCTCTTTCCCATAATGTCAATCCTTTAAACATTATTTCTTATTGTTGCCTGCGTGGCCGCGGAAAATGCGGGTGGGAGCAAATTCTCCGAGCTTGTGACCGACCATGTTCTCAGTAACGTAAACGGGAATAAACTTATTGCCGTTGTGAACTGCGATGGTGTGGCCCACAAAGTCAGGGGAAATCATGCTGGCGCGGGACCAAGTCTTGACAACCTCTTTCTTCTTGCTGCCGTCATTCATAGCGAGAATCCTGTTCTCGAGTGCTTCCTGAATGTACGGTCCTTTTTTAAGTGAACGACTCATAATCTGTTAGTTTATTCCGTTATTTCTTACGTCTTTCAATGATGAACTTGTTGGA
>OMQK01000041.1 GCA_900313205.1 uncultured Bacteroidales bacterium
GTCACCGTCACACTGAAGGGCGCGCTGGTCATGGCCCTGTCCGTCATAGTTGTCTGCGGCATCTCCAGCCTTATCCTGTCACTGCTCAGAAAGACCATCCCCGGCCGCGTGCGTATCATCGTACAGCTTGTGGTGGTGGCCATGATGGTTATCCTGGTGGACCAGATCCTCAAGAGCTTCGAAGCCACCTACGCCATTGACAAGCAGCTGTCCGTCTATATCGGCCTTATCATTACAAACTGTATTGTGATGGGCCGCATTGAGGCTTTCGCCCTTGGCAACAAGCCCTGGCCCAGCTTCCTTGACGGTATTGCAAACGGCGCCGGTTACGGCCTTATCCTTATTATAGTAGCCTTCTTCCGCGAGCTTCTTGGAAGTGGAACCCTCTTCGGGTTTGACATCCTGAACCGCTTCGGCTATGTTCCCAACAACCTGGTTATCCTGCCGCCCTTCGCCCTCATCCTCCTCGGATGCATCGTGTGGGTGCAGCGCTCCATCCAGAAAGACCTTCAGGAAAAATAAAAGTACAGACCTATGGAATACCTTAGCTTATTTGTAAAGTCCATCTTTGTGGACAACATGATTTTCGCTTACTTCCTGGGAATGTGCTCTTTCCTGGCAGTATCCAAAAATGTCAAGACAGCAGCAGGCCTTGGCCTTGCAGTTATCTTCGTGCTTCTGGTGACCCTCCCCATCAACTATCTCCTGAACTCCTACGTCCTCCAGCCCGGCGCCCTCAAGTGGATCAGCCCTGAACTGGCCGGCGTAGACCTAAGCTTCCTGAGCTTCATCGTGTTCATTGCAGTCATTGCCGCAATTGTCCAGATAGTGGAGATGGTGGTGGAGAAATTCTCTCCGGAACTCTACTCTTCCCTTGGTATCTTCCTGCCCCTTATCGCAGTGAACTGCGCCATCCTTGGCGGTTCGCTCTTCATGCAGCAGAAAGACTTCCTGAACATTGGAGAGGCAACCGTCTACTCACTGGGTTCAGGCCTGGGCTGGTTCCTTGCAATCGTGTCCCTGGCCGCCATCCGTGAGAAGATGAGCTACTCCAACGTTCCCGCAGCCCTCAAGGGCCTTGGCATCACATTCATCACCGTGGGTCTTATGGGCATAGCCTTCATGACCTTCATGGGCATTTCACTATAGGAGGACCGCAATATGACAAGTACTATCATTGCTTCAATAGGAGTCATCGTTGTTGTGACCCTTATCCTGGTTGCGCTCCTTCTCTGGATCAAGACCGCCCTCACCCCTTCCGGTACCGTAAAGATCAATATCAATAACGGCACCAAGGAGCTTGAGGTCACTCCCGGAGGTGATGTCATGCACACCCTGGCCGATCACGGAATCTTCCTCCCTTCAGCCTGCGGCGGCAAGGCCAACTGCGGCCAGTGCAAGCTCCAGGTTCTTGCCGGCGGCGGCACCATCCTTCCCACTGAAACGGGCTTCTTCTCCCGCAAGCAGATCAAGGAAGGCTGGCGTCTGGGCTGCCAGGTGAAGGTAAAGGACAACATTGAGATTGCCGTTCCGGAAAGCGCCCTCTCCGTCAAGAAACTTGAATGCGAGGTCATTTCCAACGACAACGTTGCCACCTTCATCAAGGAATTCACCGTCCGTCTCCCCGAAGGAGAGCACATTGACTTCAAGTCCGGTGAATACATCCAGATTGACATCCCTGAATATGAGGCCGATTTCTCAGATATGGGTGTGGCCGATATCTATAAGGGAGACTGGGAAAAATACGGCATCACTTCCCTGAAGTTCAAGAACACCGTTCCCACCATCAGGGCATACTCCATGGCCAGCTATCCCGCAGAGAAGGACCTTATCAAACTGAACGTGCGTATTGCCACTCCTCCGTTTGACAGGACCCAGCCCAAGGGCGTATTCAAATTTGTCCCCGGCGTTCCTCCGGGAATAGCCTCCACCTACGTGTTCTCACGTAAGCCCGGAGACAAGGTATGGATCAGCGGCCCTTACGGAGAATTCCTCCTTCCCAAGGACGACCCAGACTCCCAGGAATACGTATTTGTGGGCGGCGGCGCCGGTATGGCACCTCTCCGCAGCCACATCATGCACCTTTTCAAGACCCTCAAGACCAAGAAGGAAGTTCACTTCTTCTACGGCGCCCGCGCCCTTGTGGAAGCCTTCTACCTGGAAGATTTCGCAGAAATCGAGAAAGATTTCCCCAACTTCCACTTCCATCTTGCCCTTGACCGTCCGGATCCCGCAGCAGACGCTGCAGGCGTGAAGTACACCGCCGGCTTCGTTCACAATGTGATGAACGAGACCTACCTCAAGGACCACGAGGCCCCGGAGGACATCAAGTACTTCATGTGCGGTCCGCCCATGATGACAAAGTGCGTATGTGACCTCCTTGACAGCCTTGGAGTTGCCCCGGAGAGCATTCTCTTTGATAACTTCGGAGGTTAATCTTCCAGTACGGATTAAGCCGGCCCCCTCAAAGGGCCGGCTTTTTTATCACAAAAAACAGAAACTTTTTTTGTGATTTTCCCCTTGAAACGTAAAAATCTTGCGTTTCATCACGTGAAACAACACTTTTTTTCAAGGGATGCTTGGAAGGCGGCGGATTGAGAGATAGTTTTGCTTCCGGACTTTTAAAATTGAGGCCGGATGTCTTTCCTAATTACCGTCATCAGAAATCTATTTGCACGCCGCCCGTCTGCGGCTATATTGGCTGCGCTCTTGCAGTATCCGGCCTTTTTTTGCTGCACGCCCTTACCCGCCCCGGCAAAAAGAATTATGGCGGGAGAATATATAGATGTATTCTTCTTTGATACACTGTCGCCCCAGTACCTTGACTCATACCAGCGTCTGAAGGCCAGCGACGTCCTCTACGCCATGTCATCCGTTGGGCCCAAACGTGTGGTGGCCCTCTCCGTAGGTTCAAAGGACGCAATGACCTGGGCCGATATCCGCACCTACGCAGACCTGTGCAAGTACCGTTTCTCCCTGAAGGAGGATTCTCCCCAGAGGCCGCTTATGGCCGGAGAGGCCGTCCTGGACGGCGGAATCTCACGCGTAGCGGACCTTCAGATGAGGACATCCCTTGCAAAGGTGGTCCTTGGAAGCATTGCCTGCGACTTCTCAGATACACCTTATACCGGCCAGGGCTTTAACAATAAACTCATATATATGCAGTATGCGGGCGTGGAGGCAAGACCCTTCGGCCCGGGGAGCGGACTTCCTCTTTCAACTGTGAACCAGGGCTGGCTGGACAGCGCTGCTGTAATGTCGTTCCCAAGGCCAGACATGCTCCTCCAGAGCGGCCTTGGCAATATCTGGAGGCAGAGGGTAAGGGAAGACAGGGAGTTCTGGTGCTACGGGAATGACGTGGATTCATCGGCCCTTGGAAGGCCCGTGACAAGGATTGTCCTTGACGGATACGTAGGAGAGCACCACTGCTATTATCCCATAGAACTGCCACGGCTCAGGGCCGGGGAAACCATGAGACTGGACGTCACTCTGAAAAGGATGGGAACGCCGGACCCGGACATCCCTGCCGGCGGAGACATGATAATGCTTGAAACACACATTGTTCCCTGGGATATCCGGGAATCAAGAGAGGAGATATTCTGATGGGAAGAGGGGTTAGATGGTTAATAATTTTGCTCGTGGCCGCATGTACGCGTGTGGAGAAGCCCCCCTGCGAGGTTTCCATAACCCTCCTCGCACCCTTACCCCACACGCGTTCAGGCGACCCTGAAGAGTCACTTATCACAGACTACAACCTCTACGTCTACAACGCCTTCGGCCTTCTGGAGAAGAAAACCTATGTGCCCAGGAGGGACTTTTCCGGAGAGGCAATGTCGGTATCGGCCCGGCTTCTGAAGGATGCCCCGTATGTGGTACTTGCGGCTGCAAATCTTGGGTATGAACTGAATTTCGGGACAATTGAAGAAGCCCTCTCCTACCGGTACCACATGGCATACCCTGACGAATTCTCCCAGGGAATCCCAATGGCCGCCATGATGGATTACGCCGTTGCCGGAAATGACGCAATAATTGAAGTGCCGCTGGAAAGGCTCATGTCCAGGGTAGACCTCAGGGTGGACCGCCGCGCCCTCAATGAGGACGTATCAATACGCATTACCTCCGTACAGGTCTGTGACAGCGCTTCCTCTGTGCTTCTCTTTGGAGAAAGCCGTGTGGAATCCTGGGGCCAGATTTTCACGGAAGGATACTCAAAAACGGGCCCTGAGGTGTACAACCTCAACCATGACACCCTTGACGGCATAAGCGGGGTACTGCCTCTGTACCTGCTTGAAAGCGGCCCTGACGGCCTTGTGAATCCATATATTGAGATTAAGGCCGATTACCACTCCTCCACCTGCCACACACGCCCTGGAGAATCATTGATATACCGCTTTTACATAACGGAAGATGAGGGTGCGGAGCGTAACGCCCTTTATCCCATAATACTTAAGCCAAGCGGCACGGGACTAGATTGCCCGGACGGCTGGCGGCTTGAAAAGGGTGCGCTTGTTACAGCATTTTAGAAAGGCAGGCCTTCAGGGAATCTGTCCAGTAAGGGATGCTGAGACCAAAGGTCTCTTTGATTTTGGTCTTATCCAGCACTGAGTATGCGGGCCGATGCACCTTTGACGGGAATTCCGATGAGTGGCAGGGCTGGATATCGCATGAGGTATGCCCTGAGTACTCTGCAATGGCCTTGGCAAAGTCATACCATGAGCACACGCCCTCATTGCTGTAATTGAATATTTGAGATGCCCGGTCGGGGCCGGGCATGACGTCCCCACCATTGGGGCCGGGCATGACGTCCCCACCATTGGGGCCGGGCATTACGTTCCCACCGTCATTGCCGGCCTGACCGGCAATCTCAACGATGGCCTTTGCAAGGTCTCCGGCGTAGGTGGGGGTGCCAACCTGGTCAAAGACCACCTTGAGGGAAGGCTTTGTGGCGGTAAGCTGAAGCATTGTTTTCACAAAGTTCTTTCCATATTCACTGTACAGCCACGCCGTGCGGATAATGACGTAACGGACGCCGGAGCGCAGGATTGCCTCCTCCCCGTGGAGTTTTGTTAGGCCGTAAACGCCTGTGGGAGTGCCTTTCTGGTCTTCACGGCAGGGAGTGTTATACGGCTCCTTCCCAAAGACATAGTCAGTAGAGATATGGACAAGGAGCCCGCCGGCCTCTTTCATGGCAACGGCAAGGTTTTCCACGGCTTTTGCATTGAGGAGCTCTGCAAGATCATAATTGTCCTCCGCAGCCTCTACATTTGTGTATGCTGCGCAGTTTATTATAGTGTCTATGCCCTCATTTGCGACAAGAGCCCTTATGGCCTGAAGGTCCGTAATGTCCAGATAAGTGGTATCCGGAGCCTCAACGACGTCTGCGAATATGGCATCCTGGCCTTTCAGGATGGTCCTGAGGCTCATTCCAAGCTGGCCGCAGCCTCCTGTTACAAGTACCCTCATTTTGCGTAATAATCTACGGAATAGTCAAAAAGATCAGTGGCAGCGGAAAGAAGCGGATGATGCCTGTCTTTCTCTGACAGAAGGACGGAAGCTTCTGGAATGCCCCAGTCTATGCCAAGGGAAGGATCATTCCAGGCTATTGCGCCTTCCTGGTCCGGGGCATAGGGGTTGTCACATTTATACTGGAATACGGCCTCCGGGCTAAGTACGGCAAAGCCGTGGGCGAACCCGCGGGGCACGAAGAACTGCCTGTGATTCTCTCCGGAAAGGACGCAGGCCACATGTTTGCCGAACCACGGAGAGCCGCGGCGGATATCCACAGCAACATCCAGGACGGTGCCGTTCACAACACGGACAAGCTTACTTTGGGAATGCATCCCCTTCTGGTAATGAAGGCCGCGGACAACGCCGTAGGAACTTTTGCTTTCATTGTCCTGGACAAAGTGCACAGGCCTTACCGCAGCGTCAAAATCACGCTGGCTCCAGCTTTCAAAGAAATATCCCCTGGAGTCTCCAAACACCCTGGGTTCAATGATTACCACTCCTGGAATATCTGTCCTTATTACTTCTATCATATATTTCTCTCAGAGAATGCAAATATACCAATATTTTTGCGATTTATATTATCTTTGCGTAGTTAAAGGAATATACCGTGACACTAAGGAATTATTTGATAGTCGCACTGGACACTTCTCTCACTGCGCCCGGAATAGTTTTCAAAACTCTCATCCCCTATATCGCCAAATCCGGAAGGATTACTCTTCTTACTGAGGAACATGACCCTTCCATGCCGCTTGACAACATACGCCTTATCAAGCTTCACAATGCTGCCGAAAACTGGCGCTGGGCCAAAAGAAAATGGAGATGGCTGGGCTTCAATCCCAGAGACCGCCGCTGGGCACGCAGAACCTACAAAGAGAATCGTGAAGTATTTTCAGAGCACTATGACGCCATTGTAGTACTTACATCCAACGGTTATTATTCTGCACTTAACCTGGGAAAACTCCTGAAGGAGAAACTGCGCTGCCCCTATATCATTTACAGCGTAGACGGCATGCCTTCCCCTATCCCCTGGCTTGGGAAGGACGCAGACCTCCACCCAAAAATCGGCCGTGGCCTGAACAGGCTTTGCTCATGCTCAGACCTTTTCATCCTGTCCAATCCCATGATGCTGGAATATGAGAAAGGCATCGTAACAGATTTCAAGGGAGCATGGGATTATCTATACACACCTTACAGGGAACTGCCTGAGGGATTCACGCTGCTTCCCCATAAAGGATTCAACATCCTCTATGCCGGCAGCCTCTACGGACTCAGGAAGATAGACGGGCTGGCCGATGCCTTCCGCCGTTTCCTGTCAATAAGGCCGGACGCGAGGCTCATAATAGTTGGAGATGTCTGGAAACAGCATAAGGAATATGCCCCGGATCTTGTGGATGACGGCAAGATAATATTCAAGGAGGCCACACTCCAGATAAATGACTATTACGCCAAGGCCGATTGCCTCATAGATATTGCGGCCGATATCCCTGATGATGTATTCCTCTCCAGCAAAGTAATATGCTACCTGCCTTACAGCCTTCCCATAGTTGCCATATCCGGGGAAAACTCCCCCGTATCAAAGATTATGGGCGGCCTGGACTCAATCATGCAGTGCAGCAACAGTCCTGAAGAAATCCTCCATGCCCTTGTAAAGGCCCAGGAAATAAAGGACTTCAGTGACAGAAAGGCCCTTCTCACGGAATTCAGCGCCAAGTACCTGTGCCGGCGTTTCCTTTCCCAGATTGAGACACAGCTTGGTTAAACCTCCCCAAAACGCCCGCACAGATAAGCCCAGGACACCTGTGGATGGTTGTCTCCGTCCGGGGAATGAGGCTCCAGCGGGTTATAGGGCGTCATGTTTATGAAGTATTTGTGACGTGTACGGGCATACAGATACCCCCGGCGCTTGAGGAAATACGTATAGACGGTGTCATCGCTGGGGCAGTTAGCCATTACCTCCTTGTCAATAAGGTCAAGGCTGTCCCCAAAATAATCGGCCCTGGTAAGTGAAGCACATCCGCAGTGGAAATCCGTGTGGAAAAGATGCACGTGGTTGCCGCTCACCGGCCTCTCGGGGTATTTCCTGTGCACTGAAATGAAATCTTCCAGCATGCCGGAAGGGTACAGCCAGTCGTCGTCAATTGACACTACGCAAACGCCCGGATGCTTCCTCAGCGTAGGGATAAGCTTCTTGTACACCTTCAGGTCCTCCATCCGGTTCACCTCCACGGGATGGGAATCTATGTACTCCTGGACATGGGCTGGAATCTCCAGGTCATACGCTACGTTAAGCACCACAAGGTCCGGCTTGTAAGACTGGCCGAAAATTGTGTCCAGCACAGCAGGAATATTGCCGATACGGGCCTTCCATGTGGTGAGAGTCACAATGAGCCGATATTCCACCGGTGTTCTCCGGGGGCGGAAGTGCCTTGGAGAAGTATAACCCGGAATGGTGGCGTGCCAGGCCCTCATCTGGCGAAGGGCCTCATCCCTGCCGTATCCCGTTCCTCCGGGATGGACAACCCTGATTCGGTCGTCAACCAGCACCAGAAGGCCCATGATGCGCGCAAAATGACTGAGTGCAAGGTCTACGCCCCAGCCCAGTTTATTTAGCGTCAGGTCTATGGGGCACACCTTCTCCATTAGGTCCATCCTTATCATGTGGAACCAGCCTTCCTGGAAAGAAGCGCTTCTCATCCTGCCGGTAAAATGGCAGCGGCTCTGGGGCAGAGAACGCCCTTTCCAAGCCGTAGAAGGCTGATAAAGGCCCACGTTACGCGTTCCGGCAACGTCCATCATCGCCGCCACAAGTTTTGTGGTATTATCGGCCGATATCTCTATGTCACTGGTCACGATCATCACCCATCCGTACCCGCCTTCCTTACCGCGGCGGAAGGCCTCGTTCATGAGGCCGGAGTAGTAGATGTTGTCCAGCGGTACGGCAAGAGGATGAGAGCAGCGGGGGCTGCTTCCGCTGTCAAGGATGAGGGTATCGAAGTGCGGAGACAAGCGGTTTGCCCACTCCCCGGCGTGGTCGTTATCGTTATAGTTGAAAACGCAGCAGAGTACTCTGGTGTTCATACTTTACTTCTTTAGGAGGTACCTGATGACGGCATTGGGGCTGCGCCTGTAATTGTATATGGGCCTGGACTGGTCTCCACCGAAGGAGATCCTCCGGTGAACCGGCGACGGAAATCTCTTGGGGCAATCCCTGTATTTGCCTCTCAGATACTCAAGGGAATCCCAGAAACGCTGCCCCACGGTGCCGCCGGAATAATGCCGGCACTTGACGGGGAGGATTTTTGAAGGGACGCCTTTGAGCCAGGCCGATGCACAGAAATCCTCTGCGTACATGTCAAAGGACAGGTGCTCGTCAAAGCGGAGGTCCTTTTCACGGAGAAGACTGGAATGAGCTATGACGCACTGGCAGTCAAAGGTATCGGCATCACCGCCCTTCCACGTCCCGCGCACATCCTTGTGCCAGGAACCGTCCTTGCGCCGCTGCTCAATATGGCCGGAGATATGGATGAAATCGGCCCTGGGACAAACCTCCATCACAGCTCCTACAGGCCCGTAGATGCTACTCCTGTCCAGCCCTTCCAGAAGAGGGCCGATATCCTGGAGCGGCATCCAGTCCTCATGGCAGAAAACCACCCACCCGTCTTCCTGTATGGAATCCATGAAGCGGTTGTAGCGGACCGGGATTCCCAGGTTCTCCTCCCGGTTGTCAAGAGTCACTATGGAAAGGGACCGGCAGAAAGGGTTATCCACGATGCATTTCCGATACATGGCATAGTCCCTCACTACGGACACCATATAAACCTTTTCACTCATACTATATCTTCAAAACGCGGAGGTATTGCAACAATTATCCTGAGGCCGAACATTGCCGGTTTGTTCCAGGCATAAGGCGGGCGCACAAGGGTTTGGCAGATGCGGGCGAAACGGACCCAGGGCTCGAACTTACGTGCGGGCAGCTCAGTCACAAGGCGGATGGCGCGTGAACGCTTTTTCATATGCTTCCCCCAGCCCTGTTTCAGGCGGTCCTTGTCATTGAAACGGTCTTCCAGACGCTTCTGGTCAAAGTACCCGAAGTGGAAGAGGTAAAGGTCCTTGGCAATGTGGAAATTCTTGCCTTTGATTCGGTGGAAGCCGCTGCCCCAGGTGAGGGGTTCCGCCATTATCGAGGGCTTGGTGTAACGCGTCCCTATCTGTGCGTAATGCCTCTGCTGAAGGAAGGGGATCTCATCCGTGATATCTCCCTCCACGCCAATTTTCTGGCCAAAGTCAAGGCCCAGGGCCGATACGGAGCCTTTGACCTTGAGGCCGCTGAGGTACTCCACAAGGGTTTTCCCCAGTTTAGGGTCCACCACTATGAATTCATCGGCATCAACCCCTATCACAAGATCGTAGCCTCCGGAAAGGAGCTCCGCCGCCTTCCATGAGAGGAACTGCAGGCGGCCTTTTTCCGCCTCCACAACTTTCTTGCCTATTTTGGGAACCTTGAAAGCGTTGGTTCCGCGGCAGAAGTCCCCTATCTCCTGGTCCACCCCGTCATAGTAGATATAAAGATGATCCTTGCCTCCAAGTTCACGGGAATAGTACTGGACCCACTTTCGGAGGTAGAAGTCGTCGTTACGGACCATGGTTATGGCTGCAATCTTTTTCATAGGTATTTTGCTGTAAATGTTTTTCCCTGTTTCTTAAGGTCTTCCGGGGTGCCTTCAAACACCACTTCCCCTCCCCTGTCGCCGGCGTCCGGGCCAAGGTCTATCACCCAGTCGGCCGCCCTTATCACATCCAGGTTATGCTCCACCACAAGCACGGTGTGGCCTTTCTGGAGAAGGGCGTCGAATGATTTCAGGAGCTTCTGGACATCGTGGAAATGAAGGCCGGTTGTGGGCTCGTCAAAGATGAAAAGGATCTTGTCCCTGGAGCCTTCGCTGATGGAGAGGAAATACGCCAGTTTGATTCTCTGGCTCTCACCTCCGGAAAGGGTGCTTGAAGGCTGCCCCAGTTTGATGTATCCAAGGCCCACGTCCACAAGAGGCTGAAGTTTTGCGGCAATTGCAGTGGCCTCGGGCTCCTTCTGGGCGCCGAAGAAGGCTATGGCTTCGTCTACGCTCAGGTCAAGGATGTCGCTCACGTTCAGGCCCTTGTAGTTAACCTCCAGGATTTCCGGCTTGAAGCGCTTTCCGCCGCAGGACTCGCACACCATGGTTACATCGGCCATGAACTGCATGCCTATCTTCACAAAGCCGTCGCCCTGGCATTCAGGGCACCTGCCGCCCTCCTGGTTGAAGGAGAAATAGGACGGAGTGAAGCCGTTGATGCGGGCGTATTGCTGCTGGGAGAGGAGTTTACGGATATCGTCGTAGACTTTAAGGTATGTTACGGCGTTTGAGCGGGAACTCTTGCCGATGGGGTTCTGGTCCACGTACTCTACGCGGGTTATGCGACTGAGGTCCCCTTCCAGGCCCTTGAACGTGCCCGGGACATCCCCTGTTTCATTGAGACGGCGGTGCATGGCCGGGTAAAGGATGTCCCCAACCAGGGAACTCTTTCCGCTGCCGGAAACCCCGCTCACAACGGTAAAGACGTTGAGTGGAATCCTAACATCTATGTCCTTGAGGTTGTTCTGCATGGCACCCTTGAT